>CAYHRZ010000063.1:0-15514 GCA_964359125.1 uncultured Klebsiella sp.
AGGCGGCGGGCCGGGCAACTGGGCCCGAGGGGACGGTCTGGATTTACTTCGCCGGACACGGCGCCGCCTCGATCGACACGACCGAGCAGATTCTGCTCGGCAACGATGCCCAGCGCGACCTGACGAGCTTCGATCATCGGGCGGTTTCGCTATCGACCCTCCGCGGCCAGGCTTCGGCGGGTGGAGCGCGCGTGCTGATGGTGCTCGACACCTGCTACGTCGGCAAGGGTCGCGGTGGGCAGGCGCTGGTGGCGGGCACCCGCTTTGCCGTTCCGGAGTGGGCCCAGGATCTCGATCGGCGCGCAGTCGTCTGGTCCGCGGCATCGGGAAACCAGGCGGCCCAACCCTTCAACTCCGTCCAACACGGTGCCTTCACCTACTTCGTCCTCGGCGGGCTGCGCGGCTGGGCCGACGGGATGACTGGCGCGGACCGGGACGGCCAGGTCGACCTGGCGGAGGCCCACGAGTGGGTCACTCGCGGGCTGGCTGCGGGCGTCGTCAGCGGCACACAGGTGCCCACCCTGCTGGCCACAGACCCGGCGACGTGGATCCTCGTCGCGGGGGAGGGGCTGGAGCCAGCGCCCTGACGCGGGGAGAAGCCACTCGGCGAGGACATCCCCTGGGCGGCCCGGGCGGCTCGCCAGCGGCGGGCGCCGCACTCCTGCGCTCCGCGTTGAGGGGCGTGCTGCCCAGGGATGCCATCCGGCGGAGAGTTCCAAGATGCCCCAGAAGTCAACCGCCTCGTGGACGTCCCGGGGGAGCAGCGCGTGACCGTGCTGATGACCGACGACGAGCTCGCCTCACTGGACCAACTCCGAGGTTCCCGGAGCCGCAGCGAGTTCATCGGCGATGCCGTGTTGACTAGGCGGCGGGTCGGGTAGTCCACGCCCGCGCCGCGCATTCGGCCCTACCCGCAGTCCAGGTCCGTCCACTCCGCCACCTCGAGCGTGGCTTCCTGCTGCACCACGTGGCAGCCGTCGTCGTCGAGGGGCACATCGACCGTCACCGAGCCGGTGCCGGTGTTGCAGCCGTCGTCGGCGTCGGCGGTGATGGTGATCTCGCCCTGCACCTCGTAGCCCACCACCCAGTCGGTGCAGGTGTCGGTGCTCACGTCGGCACAGTGCACGTCGACGTCGTTGCCGTCGGCGTCGGTGGCGGTCACCGTCGCGACGAGGGGGTCGCCCGTGGGGCCCACCACGTGGACGAGCGCGCTGGCGGCGGCGAGGTCGGTGCAGGCGACCTCCGTGGGACAGGCGACGAGGGACAGGAGCAGTAGAATCACGGGGGCCTCGGGGTGGGCAAGCTAGCAAGCAAGGGGCGTGCCTAGCCGCGGCACGTCCCGTCGCCGTCGCACCCAGTCCGCAATCAACCCCGCGAGCAGCCATCCGCTGAACGGGCCGCCCGGTGCCGCGCAGCCGCAGCCGCCCGCCGACACGACAACGGCGTCGTCGTTGGCCGCCGCGGTGTCGTCCGCACTGGCGCCGGTGTCACCCGCGTTCCCGCTGTCCCCCGGATCACTGCTCTCGGCTGCCGCGGTGGTGAACGACCAGGTCGGACCCCAGGTGGGGCCGTCGTCGGCCTCCACCACCAATCGCCACTCGTAGGTGGTCGAGGGCTCCAGGTCCGTCCACGCCGCCGTGGTGCCGTCGCCGAGGCGGGGCCACACCGGGGAGGAGAGATCGACCGACAAGGTGAACTGGCTGTCGTCGTCGACCTCGTAGCTGCCGAGCGTGGGGGAGTAGGTCACGACGGTTACCGCCTGCGCGCTGGGCGAGAACTGCAGCACGCGCAGCCAGCCGTCGCCCCCGTTGTCGCGGGCCTGGTAGTCGCTGAGCAGGCTGTGCACGGCGTGCGCGCCCCGCTCGTCCACGCGCTTCGCCTCGCCGGCCACGTGGCCGCCGAGCATCAGCGTGACGTTCTCGTGCACCGCCACGACGTCGTAGATCGACTGGCCCAAGTAGGAGAAGTTGCCCAGGGTGTCGATGAGGTGGTGGGTCACGACGATGGCCCGGCGGTCCGCGTGCGACGACAGGGTCGAGTCGAGCCAGTCGAGCACGGCCTCGTCGGGGGTGTCGTCGTACTCCAGGCTCACGACGACCCAGCCCACGCCGCCGGCGTCGAAGAGCACGGCGTGGTTGTCATTGTCGTCGCCCTGGTGCCCGGCGTACCAGGGAAAGGGGGTGAAGCGCGTCGCCCCGAAGGTGGCGTTGTAGAGCGTCGTGCCGTCGGTGTTGCCCGGCGGTGACTGGTCGTGGTTGCCCACGGCGATGCTGTAGGGGAGGGGGTAGTCCTCGATGCCGAGCATGGCCGCCTCGGCGAGGCTCCACTCGGCCGGCGCGTCGTCGCCGTTTTGCACGCAGTCGCCGAGGTGGACGACCGCCCGGGTGTCGAGCGCCTCGACTTGCTCCACGATCCACGCCGTCTGCGCGGCGAAGGTGTCGGTGAGGCCCCCGGAGCAGCCGCAGGCGTAGAACTGCGTGTCGGGCAGCACCGCGACCGTGAAGTCGCTGCCTACGGTGGCGCGGGGACGTCCCTCCACGCGAGGGTCGCCTTCCGCGTCGCCGACGGTGGCTTGCAGCACCACCTCGGTGGGCACGCCGGTGGCGCCGTCGGGTGGGTAGATGGGCTCCACGGCGGCAGTGTATCGCTGGTCGCGCGCTACACTGGCCCGGTGACCTGGCTCCTCCTCGGCTGCGACCCCGGCGCCATCGGCATCGCCGGCGAGTCCATCGACAGCTCCCCGCTCGACAGCGCCGAGCTGGTGGAGGCCGAGCGGGCGCGCTGCGTGGATCCCCCGGCCGTCGTGCTCAACGAGGTGGTGGCCGCCAACGCCCAGGGTTTGCAAGACGCCTCGGGCAAGGAGCAGGACTGGATCGAGGTGTACGCGGGCGAGGCGGTGGACCTCGAGGGCTGGGGCCTCGACGACGGGGGTGATCGCTGGGTGTTTTCGTCCACGGTGGTCGACGCCGGGGGCTTCGTGCTGGTCTTCGCCTCCGGCAAGGAGAGCACGGGGGACGAGGTCCACGCCGACTTCGAGCTTGACGCCCTCGGCGAGACAATCGCGCTCACGATGCCCAGCGGCTGCGTGGTCGATGATGTCGCGACCGGTAGACTGTACGCCGACGTGAGCTACGGCCGCGCGGGGACCGAATGGGCCTACTTCCTCGATCCCACGCCCGGTCTGGCGAACACCACCGAATCGCGACCGGGTTTCGCAGGCACACCTTCGTTGTCCCCCGCGCCGGGCTTCTACGACGACGTGACGGTGACCGTCACCGGGGAGGGGGCGCTGGTGTTTACCCTCGACGGCAGCCTCCCGGAGCGCGAGGGCAGCGCCTACGCCGGCGCGATCGACATCGACGCCACCCAGCCGGTGGTGGTGCGCGCCCAGGCCCTGGTCGACGGACTCTGGCCCAGCCGCGTCGCGACGGGGACCTACAGCGAGGACCCGTCGCTCCTCGACGGCGGCGTGCGGGTGATCTCGCTGGCCGTGGACCCGCCTGACCTCTGGGACGACGAGCGCGGCATCTACGCCTACGGCACCGACTACGAGTACTGGTACCCCTATTTCGGGGCCAACTTCTGGGAGTTGTGGGAGCGCGACCTGCACGTGGAGATCTTTGGCGCCGACGGCAGCGCCTGGATCGCCCAGGACGCGGGCATCCAGATCGCCGGCGGCTACTCGCGTGCCTTCGACCAGCGGAACTTCGAGCTGCTCGCCAGGAGCGGCTACGGCCCCGACACCTTCGCCTACCCGCTCTTCGACGACGAACAGATCGGTGCCTACGAGCGCATCTACCTGCGCAACGGCGGCGACTGGTGCTCCACCCAACTGGTGGATGCCGCGGTGCAAGGCGTTTTCCGCGACGCCGACGGCGCCCGCTACCCGTACGTGGACGCCCAGGCCTACGAGCCGGCGCTGGTTTTCCTCAACGGCGACTTCTGGGGGGTGTACGAGATGAAGGAGCGCCTCGACGAGGGCTACGTCGCGGCGCACCACGGCGAGGACCCCGACGCCCTGGACCGGGTGAAGCTCGGCTGGACACACGACGCGAACTGGGAGTTGGAGCAGGGCAGTTGGGCGGCCTTCGAGGCCATGGAAACCCTCGTGGCGTCGCAGGACCTCGCGGAGAGCGACGCCTACGCCGAGTTCGCGGCGATGGTGAACGAGAAGAACTTCGCCAGCGCGCTGGTGGCACAGGGGTGGATTGCCAACACCGACTTCTGGCACAACAACCTGCGCTTGTGGCGCCCCACCCGCGACGGGGGCGAGTGGCACTGGATGGTGTACGACTTCGGCCACGGCTGGACCGACTACAACTACGACCACCTGTCCTACACCACCTCGGGCACCTGGACGGGGCTGCCGGTGGCGGCGGCGCTGCGCAGCGACGCGTTCCGGGCCACCTTCGTCAACACCCACGCCGACTACCTCAACACCACGCTCGACGGTACCTGGGCGCGCTCGGTGGTGGAGGGCCTCGCGGACGAGGTGCGCCCGGTGATGCCGATGCAGCGGGAACGCTGGTGCGGCGGGGCGAACATGAGCGCGTGGGAGAGCGCCGTCGACTACGCCGCGCTCTACGCCGAGCGCCGGGGCGGCGTGGTGCGCGACGACCTGGAGCGGGTGTTCGCGCTGGACCCGGTGAGCCTGTCGATCGCGGCCGACGGCGACGGCGCCTTCGCGCTGACCACGGTGACGGTGGAGAGCGGTTTCTCGGGCACCTACTACCGGGGCGTGCCGCTCACGGTGACCCCGGTGCCGGCGGAGGGCTGGCGCTTCGCGGGCTGGGACGGTCTCGACGGCGAGGCGTTGACGATCTCGATGGACGACGACGTGGCCCTGGTCGGCCACTTCGAGCGGCAATAGGCGTGGAGGACCTGGTCCGCGAACTCGGCGAGGCGCGCCGATTGGTCGTGCTCACCGGTGCCGGCATGGGCCTGGCCAGCGGCATCCCCACCTTCCGGGGGACAGATCCCGGCGCGGTGTGGGCCCACGACGTGATGGAGATGGGGACCTTCCGGTTCTTCAAGCAAGACCCAGTGGAGTCCTGGCGCTGGTACCGCAGCCGGTTCAGCAAGCTCGAGGGGGCGCGGCCGAACGCCGGTCACCGCGCGCTGGTGGAGATCGAGGCCTGGGCGGTGGAGGGCGGGCGCGACTTCCTGCTGGTCACGCAGAACATCGACACCCTGCACCGCAAGGCCGGGAGCGAGCGCCTGGTGGAGGTTCACGGCCGGGCCGACCGGGTGCGCTGTCCCCGGGTGGGCTGCCGCCTGGGGGCTCCCACCGGCAGCATCGACCGCGCCGAGGTCGACTTCGGCCCCTTCGACGCCGCGCCGTCGAGGGAATCCTTGCCCCGCTGCCCCGACTGCGGCGCCGCCGTCCGCGCACACGTCTTGTGGTTCGACGAGTTCTACGACGAGCACCAGGACTACCAGTTCCGGCGCGCGATGGCCGCGCTGGCCGCCGCCGACCTCGTGTGTTTCGTGGGGACCAGTTTCTCGGTGGGGGTCACCGAGGCGGCGCTGCGCACGCGCGCCCGGAAGTGGACGATCGACGCGACCGCCGAGGGGGTGCCCCGGGGTGTCGCGCTCGTGACGGGCGACCAGGTGGAAGTCTTGCCGCGCCTCGTCGCGGCGCTGCGATCGAGGTAGGTCCTACTTCGCGTAGACGTCGAGCTTGTAGAGCGAGCCGTCCTTGCCGCGGAGTTGGGCGCCCTTGGTGCTTAGCCCCTCGGTAGAAATCGTCGTGTTGTCACCCTGCTCCACGCTCTGCGTGACCCGGGCGGCCAGCGCGTCGGCGAGGAAGGCCTGGGCGCGATCGTCGGTGGGCGCGGTGGTAGGCGTGGCGCTGTCGCCCAGCGCCTCGCGGGCCAGGCCGCTCAGCGCTTCTCGACGCACCTCGGCGAACAGCGCGGGGTTGCCGTACACCTCGGCCCCCACGACACGATCGCCCACGGCAGCCACCAGTCCCACCGTCCGCGGGTCGGCACCCAGCGGCGCGTCGAGCGCGGCCACGTAGGCCGACACCGCCTGCACCACCGCGGGCGTGGCGAGCGAAGCCGAGTAGGTGCCCGAGCTTGGTTCGAGCATCACCGCGTCCACGCCGCTCACCCGCGCTTTCTTCTCGGCGTTGACCTCGGCGACCTTGGCCCAGGTGCGCCCCTGGTCGCGCTCCGTGGCCACCGTGCGCTTGAGGTCCGCTTCCGCCCGCCCGCCGTAGCCGAAGCCGAGGCCCTCCTTGGCGTTCCACCGCCCGTGCTCCACGCAGTTCACCGCCACGGCCACGGGTACGTTGTCGGCGGCGACGACGACGTTGTCGACCAGCACCCGGTCCTGCTTGCCCCCGGTGACGACGTCGCCCGCCGCGAGCAGCACGGGCTGCTTGCCGAGGTTGGTGACGCGCAGTTGTGGGACCGAGCCGGACTCGTCCAACTCCTCGACCTTCACCAGGCCCGCTGCCATGGCGGTGGACAGGGCGATGACGCCCTCGGCCGCGACCGCGCGTCCGGTGTCGATGACCGGCCAGAGGTGGAGCGAGGCGTGCGATACGCGCGGCCCGAGGCGGTAGCGGTCGTCGAGTGGCGCGACCGCTGCCGCGGGTGCCTCGGCGGCGACAGCGTGCCCGGGCTGGGGCCCCGCGGTCGCAGCGGCGTCGGGGGAGGGGACGAGGGCGCAGGCGAGGAAGAGGGCGAGCACGTTCGCTCCGGGTTGACCCTTCCGACCACCGGGGACGGCGGTGGTTCGCGGCGAGTTGTCGCCTTTGGTCTCGGCCGGCGCGATACCGGGGGCTGTGCTGGTCCTGGTCGCTCACCTCGCCGCGGCGGAGGGTTGTTTCGAGGCCCACGTGCGCGAGGCGATCGCGCTGAACACCGAACGGCGCGCGGTGTACGCGGCGCTCTCGGCGGGGGCCTCCGAGCCCATCTCCGACCGCCTCCTCGCCCTGGAGCACGCCACGCTCCCCGTGGCGCGGGCCTTCGACCGGCGGGCGGCGGTGTTCGTGGACGCGGGCATCCCGGTGATGTGCGAGGAGTTCGTGCCCATGGCGGGCGCCGGCGTGGCCGCGCGGATGACGCCACCGGGCGAGTACCCGGGGCCCGTGGATGGCCTCGGGCTGGCCGTGGACCTCGCGCGCGCCCGCTCCCGCGGGGGCTGGCCGGGCATGGTCGTCGCGAGCGAACAAGCGCTCTCAGCGCTGGGTCCGCCCGAGTACCACTGCATGACGCGGCACTTGTTGGAGAGCGTGCGCCGGGCCGCCGGGCTGGCACCGCGGCACCTCGCGGCCACCCGCGCCCTGGGCTGGCGCTGGTACACGCCGCAGCCCTTGTCGCGGGCGTTCGTCGCGCTCCAGGTCGACGCGCTCCCCGCCGCCGCCGCGCTGGACGAGAGCGCGGCGGTGCTGCAGTCCGGGGGAATCCCGATCCTGTGTCGCGACTTGCCCGACGTGCCACCGGTGGGCTGAGACCGCCGCCGCCGGCGCCGGCGAGCCCCGGCCGGGGCAGCGCAGCGCGGCAAACCCCCGCCCGTCTAGAAGTTCGCCACGGCGCCGACCCTTCCCGCCACGACCAGGCCGAGCCCGGTGTTGGTCATCCACCCGATGTCGCCGCCGAGCACCAGGCCCACGCCCGTGTCGGGGTCGCGCAACTCCACGTCCGGACCCACGAGGGCGGCGATGCCCACCGTCGCGAGCGTACCGGGGTCCCCGCCCAGCGCCGGGACCACCTCCTCCTCGAACGCACTCTCCTCGATCGGCGACGCGTACCACGCCAACTGCAGCCCGGCGTGGCCGCCGAAACGCAGGACGTCGCCGTCGCTGGAGAGGCGCCCGCCGGCACCAAGCGCCCCGGACGTCGCGTCGCCGAGCAGGGCGGAGTAGTCACCGTCTGAGGCGGAGACCTCCCAGGGGCGACCGTTCCACGTCGCGAAGTCGCCAACGAGGAAGGCCTGGACCGTGTCGCGCGTGACGCCGCCCTCCACGTGCCACACCATGTGCGTCTCGGCCTGGTCACTCACCAGCGGAAAGGCCCGCAGCCCCGTCGAGATGGCGGCGTGGCCGAGGAGGGAGTCCGAGCTCCGCCGTTCTGCTCGCTCCAGTTTCGCCGCGGGCACGGGGGCGGCGGGGCGTGGCTGCGGCTTCGCGGCGGTCTTGGGCGCCTCGCTCACCTTGGAAGCCGTCGACGCCTGCGCGGGCTGCTTGTCCGCCTTCGCCGCCTTGCTGGCTCCCTGCGCCCTCGCGTTCGCGGCTTCCCGGACCGCCGCGGGGTCCGGGCCCCGTTCCAGCTTCCCTCGCGTGAGCACCCGCTCGGGCGCGTATCCAGACAACTCCGGGTGCTGCCCCGTCACCCCGGCGACACCCAGCATCCGATCCACGTAGGCCTGGGCCTCGGCGCCCGTGACCCGTCCGTCCGCTTCTTCGTCGAGCTCGCCATCCGCCCACCCGCGGAGGGCGCCGATGGCGAAGTAGGTAAAAGCGCCGTGCCGGGCCGCGTCGAGGGGGGCCGAGAGCTGGTCCGGCTGGGCGGCGAACCAGGCGCCTGTCCACTCGCCGGGCTCGACGGGCTGTACCGGGACCGCGAACCGGCGACCGGCCACGAGGTCGGTCCCGGCGCGGCTGGCGCCGTTGTAGCAGGCGTCGAGAACCATGAACACCTTGGCCCCGCTGGCGCTGGCCCGCGCCTCGAGTTCGGCCACCGCCACGGCGCGTTGGCTGAAGAGGGTGGGGTCGGTCGGTACGTCGGCCCCGAGCAGGATCCGCGCCCCGCTCTGGGGGTCGGCGGCGCCGTGGCCGGCGAAGTAGATCCAGACCGTCCCGCCGTCGCCGACGTCGCGGGCGGCGGTGTCGACCGCGTCGAGGATCGCTTCGCGGGTCGCCTGCGAGTCGAGGAGGCGCACGTGTTGCATCGGGATGCCGCGCGTGTAGACCAGCAGCGACGCGAAGGCCCGGGCATCGTCGGCCGCGAACGGTACGTCGGGCGCCCAGGCGTAGTCGTCGACGCCGATGACGACTGCCGTGTCGGCGTCGGCGGTCCGGCCGGAGCGCACGGGCTCGTCGAAGGTGGGCAGACCCCCGGCCAGCGCGAGGGCGGCGGTACTCAGAACCATACGTCGACCCCCGCCGCGAGGAGGACCAGGCTCTTGTTCTCCATGGTCGTGCTCTTCACCGTCTCCACCCACGCGAGGTGCGTGAGGCCAAGCCGGAAGCCGACACGCTCGTTTCGCACCTCCCCGACCATTCCTGCGGCGGGGCCAGTGTGGAGCTCCTCGGCGGTGGCCTCGGCTTCGGGCACCCCCTCCGCTTGCAGGGCCACGAGGTCGTCAGTGGTGGTGACCACGCCCCAGCCGGCGGAAAAACCCACGCCGGTGCTCCAGTCCCCGTCGCCGCCTCTGAGCGGCCAGAGGGTGAGCAGCGCGGTGCCACGCCCGGTCAGTCGACTGATATCGGGCGACACGGAGTTCTCCTCGATCAACTGGCAACTCAGCGCGGTCCAGTCGGGGTCGTCGCAGCCGCCTTCGCCGAGCACGGGGTAGAACACGCCCTGGGCCGTGAACTCCACCAGCGGGCCCACCGCGACGTGAACGTCGACTCTTGCGCCCGCGCGACTGACGAAGGGGTCGTTCGTGCTGAGGTCGAAGCCCGCACCGATGCCGAGGCTCACCGGCTCCTCCGCCCAGGCCGCCGTGGAGAGCAGTGCGAGGAGGGTGGTTACCACCTCACCACCGCGTCGAGTGACCACACCAGCGACACCGTGAGCTCCGAGTCCAGCGCCTCCGGCTGGCCAGTCTGCGGGTCGATGTTTCCGTAGTCCGGCTCCTCCTCCCACGCCGCGCGCGCCAGGCCCGTCCACCTCAGCCCCAGGTGCGGCCCGTAGAGGCCCTCGAGCGCGAATCCCGCGGCCGGTCCCACCGCGAACGTCGGGTCCAAGACGCTGCCCACCGCCGCCGGTTCCGCGCCCTCCACGCCCGCCTTGTAGTCGTCAGAAACGATGAGAACTTCGTTCGCTCGCAGCCGAGCCGAGAGCCCGCCGAGCAACGCGATGCCCCCGCTCAGGCCCTCGTCGGGGGGGCGCTCGACCACCGACCAGTCGGCGAGCACGTCGATGGCCGCCGCGTCGTAGCGTGCCGGCACCTGGAGGGTGGTGTTCGGGTCGCCCTGGAAGGCGATGTCGAGGAGCGTCTGGTCGAGGTCCGACGGCACACCCGGGTCGAGGCAGGCGAAAAGTCCCACGTCCAGGCTCAGCGTGGGCAGCACGCGGTAGCCCACGGAACCGTGGACGCCAGCGAGGTGCGCGTCGTTCTCGGAGGCGCGCACGCCCAGTCCCAGCTCAAGGGGCGAGGCTTCGGCGAGGACAACGAGGAGGAGCACGCTACTCGACGTACCCGAGTTCCCGGAGCGCGTCGACGTTCTCGTCGACCGGCACTTCCACCGGCACCGGCGGCGCCTCGGGGGTGGTGGCCAGCCACCGCGCCTCCACGCCGTCGAGCCCCTTGGGCGTCGCGACCGTGCCCAGGAGTTCCCCGGGGTCTCGGGCCAGGTCGTAGGTGCCCGTGGGCGCGCCGTCGACCACCCGCACCTTGGTGTCGCCCTGGCGGAAGGCGCGGTACACATGGTTGAAACGCGCGCCGAAGACCGGGTTCTCCAGTTCTTTCTTGAGCGTGTAGTACTGCTCCGCCACGACGAGGTCCTTCGTGCGCACCATGTTGGACGGGACCGGCACCTTCGCCGCCTCGAGCACCATCCACGCCAGGTCGTGGCTTTGGACAAGCGTGCTGTCGCGACCGGCGGGGTGGCGTGCCGAGCGGGCGATGAAGGGGACGTGGACCAGCTCCTGCCACACGTCCTTGGCGTGCTCCACCACGGTGTGCTCGCCGAGGGCCTCGCCGTGGTCGGACAGGATAAAAACGTGCTCGAAGTCGGCCAGACGAGGCAACACCTGGGCCATCTGCTGGTCGAGGTAGCGCAGGTCCGCGTCGTAGGCCTCCGACCAGGACGTGGCCACCACCGGGTCCAGGAGGCCCTTGCCCATGAGGCCGCGGACGTTGTTCATCCACTCCTTCCGGAACGGCAGCACGTCTTTCTTGATGTTGGCGGGCTCGCGCGTCAGGCCGTCGCGTGGCACCCACGGGGCGTGGGCGTCCATGTAGTTGAGGAACAACAGGCGAGGGCGCGTGGGCTTGTCGCCGAGGTAGTCGAGCGCCATCGCCGTCATCCGGTCGCCCGGCGTGTAGGGGGAGTGCCGTGGGTCGCGTACCACGTCCTCGCACACCCAGGTGTCGAAGCCCTGGGACAGCCCGTAGCTGCGCTCGAGGAAGCCGAGGTTGGCCGCGATGCCCACCGTCTCGTAGCCGCGGTCGCGGAGGATTTCGGCGAAGGTGACGGCGGCGTCGCGCAGGGGCGCGGCCTTGCGCGGGTCCGCGAGGCCCACGCTCACCGCCCCGTGCGTGCGGCTGTACTGGCCGGTGAACATCGAGGCGTGGGCCGGCAGCGTCCACGGGGCGTCGGAGGTGGCGCGGGTGTACACGCGCGCCCCCTTGCTCCAGGCGTCGAGCGCCGGGCTGGTGGCCTTGGTGTAGCCGTAGACGCCCAGCCGGTCCGCGCGCACCGTGTCGAGCACGATCACCGCGATGTCGTCGCCCGCGGGGACCGGCCGCTCCTGCGCTGCCCTGGCCTTGGCGAGCTGGCCGTTGAGCACGCCGGCGTCGGCGGCGAGCACGTCGGTGGTCGAGGCCGACCAGGGCACCAGGCGCGGGTCGGCGGCGGTGGCGCCCCCGTCGGCGGCCACGGCCGCGCCCACCGCGCCCGCCAGGGCAGCGACGAGGCCCAGGCGTGCAGCCGACCCGCAAGTCATCCGGCGCAGTATCACCCGGGCCGAGGCCCCTACAGCTTCAGGAAGCTGCGCACCGGGGCCACCATGTCGGTACGCTCCCAGGTGAAGTCGCTGTCGTCACGGCCGAAGTGACCGTAGGCTGCCGTCTTGCGGTAGATCGGGCGCTTCAGATCCAGGTGCTTGATGAGCCCCGCCGGTTTGACGGGGAAGATCTCGCGGACGCAGGCGTTGATGGCATCCTCGTCGGCGCGGGCGGTGCCGAAGGTCTCCACGTTGCAGCTCACCGGCTCGGCCACGCCGATGGCGTAGGCAAGCTGCACCAGCGCGCGGTCGCACGCCCCGGCCGCGACCAGGTTCTTCGCGATGTAGCGGCCCATGTAGGCGGCCGAGCGGTCCACCTTCGAGGGATCCTTGCCGGAGAAGGCGCCACCGCCGTGGGCGCCGTGGCCGCCGTAGGTATCGACGATGATCTTGCGGCCGGTGAGGCCGGAGTCGCCCATCGGGCCGCCGATCTCGAACTTGCCGGTGGGATTGATGTGGAACTTGGTGCGGCTGTCGATGAGGTGGGCGGGGAGTTCCTTGCGGATCAGCTCCTCGCGGATCTGCGACTCGATCAGCGCGTGGTCGCGCGGGTCGTGCTGCGTCGACACCACCACGGCGTCGATGCGGGCGATCCTGCCGTCGCGGTACTCGATGGTCACTTGTGACTTGCTGTCGGGGCGTACCCAGTTCCACGCCGCGTCGTTGCGGCGCAACCAGGCCAGCTTGGCCATGAGCTGGTGGCTGTACTGCAAGGTGGCCGGCATCAACTCCGGCGTCTCGTTGATGGCGTAGCCGAACATCAGGCCCTGGTCGCCGGCGCCCTGCTCCTTGTGGAGTCCCTCGCCCTCGGTGACGCCCTGGGAGATGTCGGGAGACTGCTGCTCCAGCGCCACCATCACCGCGCAGGTGTGGCCGTCGAAGCCCTTGGCGCTGTTGTCGAACCCGATCTCGTTGACCACCCGGCGGATGATCGGCGGGTAGTCGACGTAGGCGCTGCTGGTGATCTCACCGGCCACCACCACGAGACCGGTCTTCACCAGCGTCTCGCAGGCCACGCGGGCGTTGGGGTCGTGGGCGATGTGGGCGTCCAAGATCGCGTCGCTGATCTGGTCGCACATCTTGTCGGGGTGACCCTCCGAGACCGACTCGGAGGTGAAGAGGTAGTTCTTCAGGGCCATGGGATTCAGAGACCTCGGAAAGCGGCGCAATGTCGCCGGTCGGCGCTCGCCCGTCAAGCCGAAGCCGCAGCCGTGCCGCCCCGCTTACAGCCGAACCGCTACAACTCGTGCGACGAGACGCGGCGCTCCTTGGTGCGGCGCGCGGCGTTCTCGATGGTGGCCACCACCGCGTCGATGCTGGCGTACATGTCGGCCGTCTCACCCGCCGCGCGGAGCGTTTCACCGTCGGTCCGCAGCGTGCACTCGGCGCGGTGGCGGTGTTTGTCGACGATGAGCGTGAGGTGCGCGTGCGCAGGCTCCTTCACGTGCTTGACGACCTTCTTGAAGCGCTTGAGCGCCCACTCTTTGATCGCCTCGGTGCTCTCGACGTTGCGGAAGGTAAAGTCAAGCTCCACGTTGCATCCTCCTAGCAGAGGTTCTTGCGCTTGGACGATGGGAGGATTCCCATCGCCTCTCGGTACTTCGCCACGGTCCTCCGGGCGATGTCGACGTTGTCCCTCTTGAGCAGCGCGACGACCTGGTCGTCGGACAAGGGCGACGAGGGATCCTCGCTGGCGATCAACTTCTTGATCCGCCGTTTCACCGACTCGGCGGCCACCTGCTCGCCGTGCACGGCGTTGATGCCGTTGTTGAAGAAGAACTTCAGCTCGTAGAGGCCCTGCGGGCACTGCACGTACTTGTTGGATGTGACGCGTGAAACCGTCGACTCGTGCACGCCCACCTCGTCGGCCACGTCTTTGAGGACCATCGGCCGGAGGTGATCGGGCCCCACCTCGAAGAACTGGCTCTGGCGGCTGAGGATGCTCCGCATGACCTTGGTGATCGTCTCCTGGCGCCGCCAGATCGATTTGAGGAGGAAGTCGGCGCTGCTGAGTCGTTCCTTGATGTAGTCACGCTCCTCGCGGGTGCTATCTTTTCCTTGCAGGACGTTCTGGTAGTACCGGGACACGCGCAACTTCGGCATGCCGTCTTCGTTTTGCACGACCTGCCACTCGTCGCCGATTTTGAACACGTACACGTCGGGCGAGATGTACTGGGGTTCCTCGCCGGTGTAGTTGCGGCCGGGCCAGGGCTCGAGCTGCTTGAGCATCCGGTGGTACTCGACCACGTCTTCTTCGGCGATGCCCGTGGCGCGCGACACCGCCGCGTAGTTCCGCTTCTCGATGTCGGGGAGGTGGTTCTGGATGACGACGGGGAAGTAGGGATCCTCGGGGAACTGGTGGCGGACCTGGATCAGCAGGCACTCCACCAGGTCCTTGGCCCCGCAGCCCAGCGGATCCAGCGACTGCACGAGGAGAAGCGCGCCTTCCGCGTCGTAGAGTTCCAGCTTCTCGGCGGCGTTCTCGGCGTCCTCGTTGTACTCCTCGACGATCTCGGCCAACGGTACCGGCAGCCAACCGCGGTCGTCCAGGTTGCGGATGATCAACAGCGCCGCGCGCCGCTCCTTCTCGTTGGCCTCGACCATCTGGAGTTGCCACTCCAGGTGGGTTGTGAGCGAGTCGCCGGCCGTGAGGTTGGTCTCGATCGGCGGCAGTTCGTCGAAGCCGCTGGCGCCGCGCTCCCCGCGGAACCCCTGGTCGCCGATGTTGTCGAGCACCTGGTTCCAGTCGCGCTCCGTGCTCTCGTTGCCGTTCTGCTGTTCGGCGGAGTCGTTGGCCTCGGCGGTTTGCGAGGGCAGCGCTTGCTCGGGAACCTCCTGCATGGTGGCCCCGGGCACCTCCTCGAGCGTCGGATTTTCCGTGAGTTCGCGCTGGATTTCCTCGACGAGCTCGATGTGGTTGAGCTGGAGGAGCTTCAGGGCCTGCTGCAACTGTGGCGTGATCTGCAACTGCAGGGTTTGCTTCTGCTGGAGTCTGAGGCCTTGCTTGAAGTCAAGCGCCATTCGCGATTGTGCCGTCCAGGTATGTGGTTGCCCAAGGCTCGCCAAAGCCTACGTTTAGGGCCGGAGAATTGGTGTTCGCAGGGCTAGCGTATCAGGTTTGGCCCACGCCTTGCAAGCGGATCCCCGCGAGCGAGAAATCATGACCCAGGTAGCGAGCCCGCGCGTGGGGATCGGCCACCACCTCGGCCGGCGTACCCTGCACCTGGATCACGCCTCCATCGAGCAGGATCGCGCGGTCACAGGTGCCGAGTGTCTCGCGGACCGCGTGGTCGGTCACCAACACGCCGACGCCGTCGGCGGCCAGGTCGCGGACGAGCACTTGGAGCCCGGCGATGGCGATCGGGTCGATGCCCGCGAAGGGCTCGTCGAGCAGCAGCACCCGTGGTTCGATCGCGAGGAGGCGCGCCACCTGGAGTCGCCGACGCTCCCCCCCGGAGAGCCCCGCGACACCTCGGCGCGAGAGGTGGCCGATGCCGACCCGTTCGAGGAGCGCTTGCGCCCCGTCGCGCCGCCCGCGGGCGTCCAGGGCCAGTTGTACGTTGTCGCGGACGGCCAGGTCGCGGAAGAGGGGGTCGTCCTGCGGGAGG
>CAYHRZ010000064.1:0-15228 GCA_964359125.1 uncultured Klebsiella sp.
CCGTCGCGTCGCCCTCGGCGACGGGCGAAAACGTGACGGTGACCGCTTGCTGGCCGCCAGGGACCACCTCGAACGCCGAGTCGCCGAGCAGGAAGACGTCGCCGCTGCTGGTGACCGCCGCGTCGACCAAGAGGGTCTCCTCGCCGGTGTTGCCCACGACGAAGGCATCGACCAGGCTCGACCCCACCGCCACGTCGCCAAACGCCAGCGACGAGGGTGTGAGCGTGATCTCGGGGCCGTCGCTCTCGCTGGGACCCTTGCCCACGCCGGTGTCGGCGCCGACGGAGACTTGTTGCTCGCAGCCCGCGAGCGCGACGAGGAGGACGAAGGATCGGGTGCGCATGGGGAGCCGGGGAGGAGGGGGCAAGGTAGCGGTGACGGCGGCAGCGGGATCCGATCACCCGCGAGGGTGCCGGAGTGGCTGGCCGGGCGTGGTGTCGCCCGAGTCGACCCGGGACTCCACCTGAATTGTACGAGCCGCGCTCGTGCCGGGATACGGACCGCGTGGCAAGTGTCGTGGGACGGTAGGGCCGCTGACGACTCGGTGGGCACCGGGGCCGTGTCCGTGCCGGCTGCCAGGAACACCACTAGTCCGGGGGCACTTCCTGGATGCCCGCCGGGGCGAAAGTGACGTGTTCCCACTGGCCGATGGTGGCGCTGTCCGCGGTGGCCGTCAACTCCTCCGCGAGCAGGTCGCGGCCGTCGTAGTAGAGCCGGAACAGGCCCACGTTGCTCACCGACTCCTGGGTGAGCAGGATGTCGCCCGCGATCGGGAGGAACTCGTCGGAGATCACGCCGAGCATCGAGCTCGTCCCGTAGTTGATCCCGAAGAAGTTCTCGTGCGGCATCACGATGTCGATGTCCTCCACCGACACCCCAACGTCGAAGCTGTTGACAATGCCGTCGGGTGCGATGGTGTAGATGACACCCTCGTTCTCCGAGCCGGCGAGGATCGTCCCGGCGATGGGCCCGTAACGGGCCGGCGCGTCGGGCACGGTCACGAGGCCCTCCAGGTGAACGCCGGGCAGGTCGGCCAGCATCGTGGGCGCGCCGGAAGAGTCGATCATCCACACTTCCCCGTCGGTGGTGGCCACGATCAAGTTGCCACTGAAGACGTCGGTGCGGTCGATGTAGAGCGAGCCGCGCATCAGCCCGTTGTTGTCGCCTGGTAGGTCGCACCAGGGGTTGGTGACCGAGCTGCCGTCGGCGCTGACCTGGACAACCTGCCCGTCGGTACCGTTGCCCACGTAGAGGTCGCCCGTCGTAAAACCGCCCGTGCCGCCGGATCGCACCGTGGCGATCTTCACCTCGTCGGTCACCCCAGCCAGCGACGAGAACTGAGCGTGGCTGCCGTCGATCGCCACGGTCTCCAGCGCGTAGGGCGACCCGGAGGAGTAGTACACCGAGGTGACGACGTCGAACGCCGACTCGTGGAAGTCGATGCCGATGGGCGAGTTGAAGTCGGTGGTGATGGCGATGAAGCGGATCGCGCCGAGGCTGGCATCGTTGAGGGCGTCGCGCCAGTTCGCCACGCCGTCGCCGTCCCAGTCGTCGGTGCCCTCCTCGAGGTCGCTCAAGCTGTCCGCGTCGCTGTCCTCGTCCAAGTAGTCCGCGGTGCCGTCGCCGTCGGTATCGATGTTGCCCTCGACGCTGTCGGCGATGTCGTCGTCGTCGCTGTCGTCGTCGAGGTAGTCGGGGATGCCGTCGCCGTCGGTGTCCCGAGAGCCCGCGTCGTCGCGCCCCTCGGTGGTGTCGTCGATGCCGTCGCCGTCGCTGTCGCCCAGGGGATCCCAGCCGGTGTCCTTTGGACGGGACGTGTCGATCGGCGTCGAGGTGTCGAGTGGCCGGGCCGTGTCGTGTGGCCGGCCCGTGTCGTTGGCGACCAAGTCGCCCGTGTCCTCCACGTCGTCGATGACCTTGGGGTCGCTGATGTCGGCGGTGGCGGGGTCGCTGCAACCGAGGGGGGTCGCCGCGGCCAGCAACACGAGGATGCGCGCGTTCATGCGGGGAAGTGTACCGCATCTGCGGCACCCGGTGGGGCGGCACCATGGGGAGCGCGTCAAACTGATCCGCTCCTCTTGTCGTCGCGACGTGAAATCGATTAGACGTCCCGACGTCCATGAATACCGTGCTCGTCGTCGACGACGACCCCACCAACCGCCTCCTCGCCCGCTCCGTTCTCGGTCGCGCCTACGACGTGCGCGAAGCGGCGAGCGCCGCCGAGGCCCTCGAGGTGCTCGGCGAGGCCCCCGTGGACCTGGTGCTGCTCGACGTGATGATGCCCGGAGAGAGCGGCCTCGACGTGTGCCCCAAGATCAAGGACCGCTACCGCAGCCCGTTCTTGCCGGTGCTGATGCTCACGGCGCTCGGCGAGCCGGCCGAGCGAGTAGCGGGGCTCGCCGCGGGCGCCGACGACTTCATCACCAAGCCCTTCGACGCCCGCGAGCTGCGCCTACGGGTGGCGGCCTTCCTCCGTGTTCGCGAACAAGACAAGGTTTCGCGCGCGCAGTTGCGCGCGTTGCACGACCGGGAACACCTCCAGGACGACCTCGTCTCGCTGCTGGTTCACGACCTCCGAAACCCCCTGGCGGCGATGCTCGCGGTGATCGAGGCGGGCGAGCAGGACCCGCGCCCCGACGACTTCGCGACCCTGCACGGGGCGGTGGAGCGAATGCGGGGCCTGGTCGACGACATCCTCACGGTGCGGCAACTCGAGGACCACGGTCTCCTTGCCAGACGACGATGTGTCGCGACGAATGAGTTGACCCGCGCCGCGGTGGCGACGGTGACCCCCAGCGCCCGGCTGGGCGAGGTGTGCATGGTCGTGGAGGCAGGCACCGCCGAGGTCTCGGTGGACCCGGGGCTGGTGCAGCGCGCCCTGGAGAACCTCCTGTGCAACGCCGTCCGCTTCTCCCCACGGGGCAGCGAGGTGCGGCTCACGAGCACCGTCGGTGCCGACGGGCTCACCCTGACGGTGACCGACCGTGGCCCGGGCATCGACGCCGAGATCCGGCCCGTCCTCTTCGACAAGTTCGGGGCGCTCCGCGGCCGAGGCGCGCGGGGCGGCCACGGCCTGGGCCTATACCTGGTGCGCCTCGTCGCGGAAGCCCACGGCGGGACGATCTGCGCCAGCGACGGCCCCGCGGGTGGCACCGCGATGACCCTCCGCCTGCCCAGCGCCTCGACGTGAGCCCGGCCACGGTCGCCGCCGCCCTCGCCGTCGTCCGCCGGCGGCGCGGCATCGACTTTCGCGACTACCGACCCGAACTGGTCGAGCGAGCCATCGGCGCTCACCTCGCGGGCGAGACCGCGGCGGCCTGGCTCGCCCGCCTCGAGCACGACGACGCCCTGCTCGGGGCGCTGGTGACGAGCCTGCGCGTCGCGGTCACGTCGTTCTTTCGCGACCCGGAGGTCTTCAGCCTCGTCCAGGAAAAGCTCCTGCCCGGCCTGATGCACCGGGTGTCGCTCGCCACGACGATCCGCGGCTGGGCCATCGGCGTGGGCACCGGGGAAGAAGCGTGGTCCCTCGCGATGGTGCTCGACAGCGTGGTTTCACCCGTGGAGTGGGAACTCCTGGCCACCGATATCGACGCCGACGCGCTGCGGGTGGCCGCCGCCCGGCGGTACCCGGCCCCGGCGCTGCCCGCGGGGAGCACGCTCGGCCACTACCTGGAGCCGTTGCCCGCTGGCGAGGTACGGGTGGCGGCGAGCCTTGCCGAGCGGGTGAGCTTCGTTCGCCACCAGTTCATGGGCCCGGAGTTGGCCCCGCCGCAGGCCGTGGTGCCGTTGTTCCACGTCATCTCCTGCCGGAACGTCGTGCTCCACTTCGACCGGCGGCTGCAGGCCCAGGCCTGGGCGCGGCTCGCCTCGATGCTCCACCCCGCCGGCATGCTGCTGGCGGGACCGTCCGAGGCGCCCAGCGCTGAATCGGGCCTGCACCCGTGGCCCGGGATCGCGCCCGGCTCCGGGCTCTTCCGGGTGGCGCGGTGAACGGGTTCCGACTCCACCGGTGGCCTGAGGCGGTGCAAACGGCGGTGCTGCTCGCCGTGGTCGTGCCGGTGCCGCTGGTGGTGGCGGGTATCCTGAACGCGACCATGGTGTACCGCTCAGAGGTGGACGATGCCGAAGTCCTACTCGGATTGGAGCTCCAGCACCTCGTCACCCAGCTCGACGACTTCAACCGAGAGCAGCTCCGCGTGCTCGGGACGATGACCGCCACGCCGCCGGTGGTCGACTACTGTCGCGGCGATCGCGACGCGCAGGCATCGCTGCGGGCGTCGGCCACCCGCGCGCTCGCCGCCTTCACCGACGCGGCGGGGGGTGCCTCCGTCGCGAGCGTGTTCAGCCCCGCGGGCGAGGTCCTCGCGAGCACCCTGCCCGCGGCTGCGGGCATCGACGTGTCGTTCCGTAGCTACCTCCGCGCCGGTCGCGAAGGCCCTAGCGTATCGAATCCCTTCGTGGCCCTGCCGGTGGCCGACAACGCCCTGATGATCGGCTACACCGCCCCGATCCATGACGACGCCGGCGGGTTGGCCTGCGTGGTGGGCCTGTTCGTCACGGCCACGGAACTCGACGCGCAGCTCCGCGCAGCCGAGGACTTCGGCGGGGAGGGCAGCCTCGCGCTGTTGCTCGACGACCACGGCATCCGCGTGGCACCGAGCCACCTGACCGGGCTGAGCATGCGCCCCACCGGCGTGCTGCCAGCCACGGAGGTGGCCGCGATGGTGCGCCAGCGTCGCTTCGGCGACGCGACCGAGAGCCTGCTCCAGGATGTCGTGCCCGACGCCGAGTTGTTCGCCCGCGCCCGGGCCGACGGCCCGGAGTCGGGCTCGTTCTGGGGCTACGCCCCCAGCGCAGGGGAGACGGCGCTGACGCTCACCCAGCCCCTCTCGACCGCCCGGTGGACCGCCGTGACCCGCATCCCCGCCTCCGTCGTGCGGGCAGCGCCCCGCGCCGTGGCCTCGCGACAACTCGCCCTCGGCGGCGCAACGCTGCTCGGCGCGCTGGCGCTGGGGTGGCTGGTGGCGCGTGGCCGCGTACAACGGCTGCAGGGCATCGCCACTGCGGTCGCCGAGGTGGAGTCAGGCAGCGGGCGGGCCCACGTGCACGATGACGGTCACGACGAGATCGCGCAACTCGTCGAGCGCTTCAACCGCATGGCGGCCGCCGTGGCCACCCAGCGCGCCACCCTCGAACAGGCCGTCCAGGCCCGGACCACCGAGCTCACGGAGGCCAACCGCACCCTCGGCGCGCAAAGGGACGAGTTGCGCGCCCAGTGGGAAGAGTTGGCCTCCCAGGCGGCGGAGCTACAGCGAAAAAACGGGGAACTGGAGCGCGCGAACCGGTTGAAGTCGGAGTTCCTCTCCAACATGTCGCACGAGTTGCGCACGCCGCTCAACGCGGTCATCGGCTTCGCCGACCTCCTGGTCGAAGACCCGGTGGAGCGCCTGGGCGAGCGGCAGCGGGGTTTCGCAGCCGCCATCGCCAGCGCGGGTCGTCACCAACTCACGCTCATCAACGACATCCTGGACCTCGCCAAGATCGAAGCCGGCCACCTGCGGCTGTCGATCACCGCGATGGACGCGGCTGCGGCCGTCCAGCGAGCCGTGCAGTCGGTGTCGGTGCTGGCGGAACGGGCAGGCGTGACGCTGCTCATCCAGTCGGAGGCGAAGGCGCCGGTGGCGGTGGATCCCTCCCGGCTGCACCAGCTCTTGCTCAACCTCGTCGACAACGCCATCAAGTTCGGCCCCGCGGGGAGCACGGTGGAGATCGCCGCGCACGACGCCACGGGCGCGGTGATCTTCGAAGTCCGCGACCGCGGCCCCGGCATCCCGGACTCGCTCCGACCCCACCTGTTCCAGCCGTTCCAACAAGGCGACGCGTCGGCCGCCAAGCAGCACCAGGGCACGGGCCTGGGCCTGGCCATCTGCGCGCGGCTGGCGAAACTGCACGGCGGCAGCCTCGAGGCGCTGGACCGCGACGGCGGCGGCCTGGTGATGCGGTTGCGCCTGCCCGCGGCGGCGGAGGCCACGGAACCCCGGTCGACAGCGACCCGCACGGTCGAGCGTCCCGGGAGCGGCGAACGGCGGGTGTTGGTCATCGACGACGACCCGCGGGTGGCCCACGTGCTCAGCGAGTTGCTCGCCCGCCGAGGCATGGCCCTGACCATCGCCACCACCGGCCACGAGGGCCTCGCACGAGCCGCAGCCAGACCCCCGGACCTCGCCATCGTCGACATGCGCTTGCCCGACACCACCGGCCGAGAGGTGGTCGCGAAGCTGCGTGCCGATCACCCCGACCTACCCATCCTCGTGCTCACCGCCGAGGACCTCGCGCCGCACGACGTCGACGCCGTGAAGGCCCTGGGCGCCCAACTCGCGCGCAAGGGCGACGTGAGCGGTGCCGAGTTGGTGGCGGGCATCGAGGTCGCCGTCGGGGTCGCCACCGCGCCCGCTGCCGACGGGCCGGTGGTGCTGGTGGTCGACGACAACGCCATGAACCGTGCGCTCCTGCGCGGCATCCTCGAGCCCCGGGGGTACACGGTGCGGGAAGCGGAGACCGGCGACGCGGCGCTGCTCGTGGCAACGTCCGAAGCGGTCAACATCGTGCTGATGGACCTGGCCATGCCGGGCACCAGCGGCTTCGAGGCCACCCGCGCGCTCAAGGCCAACGCGCTGACCGCCCACCTCCCCGTGGTGGCGGTGACGGCCCTGGCCATGCGCAGCGACGAGGCCGCCGCCCTCGCCGCGGGCGCCGACGCCTACTTCTCCAAGCCCATCGACGCGGGCGCACTGGTCCGCGCCGTTTCCGACCTCCTGTCCCGGAGCAAACCATGACCGAATCCCTCCCCCGCGTGCTCGTGGTCGACGACGACCAGGACCTCGCCCAACACCTGGCCCGCCTCGTGGCACAGCACGGCTTCGCCGCCGACGTCGCCTCCAGCGGCGCCGAGGCGCTGGCGCGCATCGAGCAGGGCGGCGTCGACGTGATCCTCAGCGACATCCGCATGCCCGGCTTCAACGGCCTCGACGTGCTCGCCGCCGTTCGTCGGCTGGACCTCGACGTGCCGGTCCTGCTCATGACCGGCGAGCCGACCCTGGACTCGGCGATGATGGCGGTGGAAGACCGCGCCTTCCGGTACCTCACCAAGCCGTTGAGTCGCACCCACCTCGTGCCCGCGCTGGAGAGGGCGGTCGAGCAGGGCAAGCTGGACCGCGCGCGGCGAGCGGCCCTGGCCGCGACGACCGGCAAGTCCTGAGCCGCGGCGGGTCGGCCCCGCGGTGTTATCGACCGCTCGACGCCGTCGGAGTCCCGCTGCGCATCGCCATCCTCACCCGGGGCGACCTCTTCCCCGCCAACCACGGGGCGGCGGTCAAGACCGTGCGGACTGCGGAGGCCCTGGCCCGCGCTGGCAACCACGTGGTGCTGGTCAGCGACGACCGCGACAGCTACCGTCGCTGGGGCCAGGGCTGGGAGACCGTCCCCTTCGGGCCCCGGTTCCGCGCCGTCCAGGAGGCGCCGCTGCTGCGCGACCAGGCCCGGTTCGAGCGCTGGCTCGGGCGGGTGGGCTACCCGGAGGAGGAGCACTTCCTGTACCGCCCGGTGGTGGACCCGGCCTGGTGGGCCCGGGCGCTCTACGTGGGGTTGCGCGAGCGGATCGACGTGTACCAGGCCGAGTTCCCCGGCTACGGCGTTCCAGCGGTGATCGCGTCGCGACTCCTGGGCGGGCGAAGCGCCCTGGTCCAGCACAACGTGGAGCACGACCGCCTGCGGCAGATGGCCGGCCTGTCCCCGGGCGTGTTGCGGCGGATTCGCCTCGTCGAACAGGCGATCGTGCGCGCCGTCGACGACGTCATCGCGGTCTCCGAAGACGACCGCCAGCGCATGGGGGGTGCCGAACACATCCGCTACGTGCCCCACGGCGTGGAACTCTCCGCCTTTACCGGCAAGAAGGTCAACCTCCGCAAGCGCTACGACCTGCCCCCCGGCCCGGTCTTGTTCTTCCACGGCACCCTGCACTACGCCCCCAACGCCGAGGCGGTGCGCTTCCTCGCCGAGTCGGTCGCCCCGTCGCTGTCGAGCGGCTCGGTGCTCTGCGCCGGGCTGTCGCCACCCGACGCCTACGCCTCCGAGCGCCTACGGTTCTGCGGCCCGGTCGACGAGCTGGCCGAGCACATCCAGTCCGCCGACCTCTGCGTGTGCCCCCTGTTCGCCGGCGGCGGCACGCGGATGAAGTTGATGGAGTACTTCGCGGCGGGCAAGGCGGTGGTCTCGACCCCGCTGGGCGCCGAGGGACTGGAGGTTCGACACGAGGAGCACCTCCTCCTGGCCGAGCGCGAGGCCTTCGTCGACAGCGTTCACCGGGCCCTCGCCGACGCCCCCCTCCGTCGGCGCCTGGGCGCCAACGCCCGCGCCTGGGCCTCGTCGCGTGACTGGTCCGCCGTGGCCAGCGCCTACCAGGCGATCTACCGGGGAGAAGGTCAAGACTTCGTGGATCGGCCCGGCATCGAGGCCCACCTGCCGCCGCGGGTGCCCTCGAAACCGTTGACGATGCTGTTGCTGGTGAACCGAGGTTGCAACCTGCGCTGCGTGTTCTGCGAGCTGTGGGACCGCCCCGAGGAGATGCCCGTCGAGAGGGCGGTGTTGCTGCTCGACGATGCGGCCGCCATCGGGACAAAGACGCTGGTCATCACCGGTGGCGAGCCGCTCATGCACCGCGGCCTCTTCGACATCGTCCGCGCCGCACGGGCTCGGGGGATGGCGGTCAACATCACCACCAACGGCACCCTGGTGGAGCGGCACTTCGACGAGATCGTGCAGAGTGGGGTCACGTCGTTATCGTTCTCGATTGACGGCCACCCGGCCACCCACGACCGGCTCCGGAAGCAGGCGGGGGCGTACCGGCGGACCTGGGATGCACTGGTGCGGACGGCGCTCGACGGCCGGGTCGACACCGCCGTGTACTTCGTGGTGACCAACCAGAACGTGCGGGAGCTGGTGGAGGTCCACGACGCCGCGCGGGCGGCCGGCGCCCGCTTCGACTTCTGGCCGGTGAACGACGCCGAGGACCTCTACCTCACGACGCCGGGCGACAAGCAGGTCTGGCTCGACGCGATCACCGAGTTGTCCCGGCGTGACGGCGAAGTCGCGGCGAAGGCGCACTACTACGCCGAGGCCCTGGGCTACCACGCCGGGGAAACAGGCCCCGTCCGCTGCCTCGGGCTGGTGGACCAGTACGGGGTCACCTACGAGGGAGACTTGTTGCCGTGCTGCGTGTGGGGTGGCGAGGGGCTCCGTGTCGGCAACGTGTTCCAACGACCGCTGCGGGAGTTGTGGTACTCGCGAGAAGTGCAGGCCCACCGCGAGCAGTTGTGGGGCAAGGGCTGCACGGTCGGTTGTTACAATCACTCGCTGTACGAGCTGGTGGCCTCCACCGGGGAGAGCCACCGGGTCGGTTAGACGCCGCCGATGTGGTGGCGACGCGCGACGTTCAAGGACAAGCAGGTGTGGGTAGAGTGCGACCCCTGGGGTGCCCCGCTGGTGCGCGACGGGCGGCGCAGGGTCCGCTACTCCGACCGCCCGGGGGCCACGGTGTACCCGGCGTTCGCCCGGGGCGTCGTGGATACCGGGGGCGAACCCCGGGAGTTGGACGACGGGGTGGCGGCGCCGCCGCGGGATCCCGGGGCACCGGCGCCGACGGCCGCGGGGACCCCAGCGCGCGGCAGCGCGGGCCGTGCTTCCGGCTTCGGCTCGGCGGGCACGCGCACGGCGTCGCAGGCTGCGGCCGCCAAGGCCGACGCCACCGCCCGGGTGTCGTCGTCGTCCTCGGCGATCCGCTGCTTCACCGACGGCGGCTGCCACGGCAACCCCGGCCCCGCCGGGAGCGGCCTGCTCGTGAAGTTCCCCGACGGCCGCGTGGTCGAGGAGTCGCGGGCCCTGGGCATCGCGACCAACAACATCGGTGAGCTCACCGCCATCGAGATGGCGCTCGACGTGTTGGCCGCGGAGGGCGTGGACCCCGCCGCCGAGGTGGTGATCTTCTCCGACTCCCAGTACGCACGCGGGGTGCTCACCCTCGGCTGGAAGGCCAAGGCCAACGTGGAGCTGATCGCCACCATCCGGCAGAAGCTCCGGGCCCGGCCCGGCGCGCGGATGGAGTGGGTGGCCGGCCACGTGGGCCTGCCGGAGAACGAGCGGGCCGACCAGCTCGCGGCGCGGGGAGTGGCGGAGAGTCGGCGGAGGTAGCGCCCGGGAAGGTGCATTCACCCTCGCCTTCCCCCGCTTGCGGGGGAAGGTGGCGAAGCCGGAAGGGGGCATCGGGAGCTTGCACGGAGCACCCCTGCGCGCGGTTCATCGCGCGCCCACCATCCGCGCGCTCTCCTCCCACAAGCGGTCCGCCACCGCGTCGTCCATGGCGAGCTTGGCGGGATCCTGGATCCGCCGCTGGTGCAGGTACAACCCCGTCTTGCCGTCCAACTCGGGGCTGGTGCAGGCGTACTCCAGGTTCTTCCCACCGTCCTGCGGCGACTGCATGAACCACTTCACCACCGCGATCCCCGGCTTCGCCCACCCCGGCGCGTGGGACCAGATGTTGGTGGAGATCCGCCCGGGATGCAGGCAGTTGACCGTCACGCCCGTGCCCTCCAGCTCCCGCGCCAGCCGACGGGTGAACAGGACATTGCACAACTTCGACCGCGCGTAGGCGCCCATCACCCAGTAGCCTTTCTCCATGGCCATGTCGTCGAAGTCCAGCGTTCCCCGGTAGTTCGCCTCCGACGACACGTTGACGATCCGCGCGGGCGCGCTCTGCACCAGCAAGTCCCGGAGCAAGTCGGTGAGCAGGAAGTAGCCGAGGTGGTTCACCGCGAAGGTGGCCTCGAAGCCGTCGGCGGTGATCGTCCGCTCGGCGAACACCGTCCCGGCGTTGTTCAACAGGACGTGGAGCCGACCGTGTCGCGACCGGAACTCGGCAGCTAGGCCCCGGATGCTGTCGAGGGAGGCGAAGTCGCAGAGCACGCTCTCGACGGGCCGACCGGCGCGTTCACCGATGGTCGCGACCGCCGCCTCGGTGCGAGCGGGGTCGCGACCCACGATAGTGACATCGGCGCCCCGGGCCGCGAACAGTACCGCAGCCTCCAGCCCGATGCCGTTGGTGCCGCCGGTGACGAGGAAAGCACGGCCCGCGAGGTCGTTCATCGGGCGCGCTTAGCTCGCCGAGTCGGCCCGCACCCGCTCAGGGCACGGTGAAGTTCAGCCGCAGCCAGGCCTCGCCGAGGTTGCGACAGTCACTCGTCCACCAGATCCACTGGGCGCCGAGGTCGTAGAGCGGCTGCGGGGTGGATCCCCAGGGCGACGTGTCGCCGCACACCTCGGGGATGTGCCAGGCCGAGTCATCGAAGCCGATGTCGGTCCAGTCGGCGGGCGGCGAGGTGTCGTACATCGTCCAGTTGCTCGGCCCGCTCACGAAGGTGACGGTCCCCTCCACCTCGATCGCCGCCAGCACCCCCGCGATCACCTGCGCGGTGTCGGTGGCGTACAGTGCCAGCGTGTGGTCGCCACAGTCGAGGTCCCACTCCAGAGTGTCGATGCTGCTCCAGGCGTTCTGTCCCGGCGCCGTGAAGTTGCTGCCGTCGAGCCAGCCCTGCCAGGCGTCGTCGGCCGTGATCGTGAGCTTCACGTGCTGGGTGAAGCCCTCGCAGGGGTCGGGGTCGCTGCCCTGTCCCACGAAGATCGTCCCGGCCTCGTAGGTGCTGGGGTCGTCCGAGAATACAGCGAGGGTGCCCTCGTCGCCGCTGCCGTCGGCCGGGGCGTAGGTCACCACCACGGTGGTGCTCTCGGCGGGGTCCAGCACCACGGGCAAGAGCGCCAGGCTGCCGTAGTCGAGGACCGAGAGGTCGCCGTCGGTCGCTGAAAACGTCACCCGGTCGATGGTGAGCGGGCCCGAGCCCACATTGCTCACTGTCACGGTTACCGCGTCGCTACTGCCCACGGCGATCGTGCCGAAGTCGTGGGAGGAAGGCGTGACCTCGATCTCCCCGGCGGGCAGGGTGCCGACGAGTGACACTTCCACCTCCGGCTCGTCGGGGTCGTTCGAACCGAGTGATACCACGTCGTCGAGACCCCCGGCCTCGGCCACCCAGGTGACAACAAAGTCGGTCTTGGCACCCGCCGCGAGCAACGATGAGCCCAGGGTCGAGAGCGTGACGCCGGCCGTGCGCCCCACCAGCGTGGGACTGTCGAGCAAGAGGGTGCCCTCGCCCTCGTTGGTGATGGTGACCACGGCGCTGTTCTCGCTGTCCAGCATCACCTCGCCGAAGTCGATCTTCTTCGGCGACACGGCGATGTCGGGGTCGCGGGGGGCCTCTTCCTCGGTGTCGATCGGATCCTCCTTGAGGACGAGTTCGTTCTCGGTGCAGGCGAGGAGGAGGAGGAACATCGGGGGAGTGTAGCGCAGGCGATCCCTTGACGTCAGGCGTCGTAGCCCTGGGACGGGCGCCCCGGCTCGTCGCGGAACTGGAGGACGCGCCGGCCGCCGGGCCAGGCCCAGAGGATTGCGTCGTGCCCCTCGACCACCAGCCGCCGGGCGCCCAGCCGCCCCGCGTGGATACCCCGTACGTGACACATGCGACACAGGGTGGCGCCGTTGAGCAGGTCGTCGGAGCCGCCGAAGGCCCGGGCGTGCAGATGGTGCGCCTCCACGCGGAGGCTCCGCCGGCCGCACTCGGGGTTGGTGCAGCGGTGGCCATCACGCTCCCGGACCCGGGCGAAACCCCTGGCCGGGGGCAAGACCACCTCGGCGAGGAGCCAGCGTGCCGCGGGTAACAAGTCGACCTGCGCGCGGACGGCGCCGCGGGAGAACGCGGCCGGCTCGGCGTGCGGGAGCGCGACGCGCATCGGGGGACTGACTGCGGGTGTCGCTTGCTCGGTCTCGACGGCGATATCGTCGGGGCCCACCGGCGCCGCCAGCGCACGTGCGCCCTCCTCGGTGGCGGCCCAGCGATCCGCGACGGCAATCGCGCGGTGGTAACGCTCGAGCGTGCGCCGGCCGGCGGGACCCTGGCGGGCGTCGTGGAGCGCGCGGGCATGCTCGCGGCGACCCACCCGCTCGGCGAGGGCCAGCCAGGCGCCGGCGTCGTGGTCGGGCGCCAGGCCCACCACCTGCTCGGCGGTGCGGGGGGCGAGGCCCAGGGCGAGGGCGGCCTCGACCTCCGGGTACCAGTCCAGCCCGTAGCCCAGCTTCGCGAGCCGCTGCCCGTTGCGTAGGGACATCCCGAGGATCGCCTCGGTGGCCTCGGCGGCGTTGTTGTAGCCGGCGTCGGTCCAGAGTTGCCCTTCCACCACCCGCGACCACGCCCGCGCGAGGACCGGCAGGCTGCCCCGGAGCGTGGCCTGCAGGGCATCGAGCCGCGCGAGGGCCTCGGGCAGGGAGCGGGGATCGCCGACGCGGGGCGGGCCCGCTGTGGCATCGGGCGGGGCGGGTGTGGGCGGCGGAGTGGGCGCCGAGGGCGGGGTGCGCGCGTCGTCCAACAGCGTGGCGGCGGGGATGCGGAGGCGCCAGGCGCGGAGGATGTACGCGTCGGTTTCGCGGTCCGGCGCGGCGTAGCCGAGGAGCAGGCGCGCGAGGAGGCGGGCGCGGCGCACCGTCTCGGCCTCGTCGCCCACGAACACCTCGCCCACGAACACGTCGCGCACATCGGCGTGGTCCACCGGCCCGATCACCGCCTCCGCGAGCCAGGCCTCCTCGCCCCCGGGCAACACGCGCCCCGGCGCGCGCACGGCCACCCGCAGCGGCAACAACCCCTCCGCCGCGGCGGCGCGGACCCGGGCGAGCGGGCTCTCGGCGAGCCGCACCATGTTGCGGAGCCACCCGCCGCGCCAGTCGACCCGGGCCCCACAGAAGGCAGTCCACGTGACGTGCCCCAGGTCCACCGGGTCGCACCGCCGGAGCCAGGCCAACACCCCCGCGAGCTCCAACTCTACTGCGGCCCGCTGCCGGGCGAGGGCGCCCAGCGACAGCAGTTGCGCGCGCGCCTGGACAGACGTGCGGATGGGCAGGCCGATGGCCGAGGCGAGGGTAGAACTGATCATGGATACTGCCGCTTCCATGCCAACGTTCATGTAACGTGGGGCGGGGGTGTCGGCAATAGAACGGCGGGCGAATTTCGTGGGCTGCGGCGAAGGACGCGCGGGGGGTCACGCTCCGCCACCGAGGACGAGCTTCGTGGCGCTGGCGTCACTGTCGCCGCCACCCTGAGCACCCCCTCACCGCCGCCAAGTCGAAACCACCAGCCGGTTGTAGTCGAGCACCGGCAGCGACATGAACACCCCGTCGGTCGAGGCCGCCACCGGCTGCCAGAAGGTGCCCAGCGCGGGCGTGGTGGCGGTGAGCAGGTGCGGGTCGCCGCTCGGGACACCGTTGTCGTCGAGCTCCTGGAGGTAGCCCTGGTTGGTCCACCAGGCGTGGTAGGCCAGGGCGAAGGAGTTGGTGTGCGGCGACCAGGCCAACTGCGCCGCCCCCGCGCCGGTGTCGGGTGACACCACGGCCTCGCCGCCCGACACCTCCCCGTCGAACGACACCCACGAGGCGTGGATCTCGTAGGGCACCATCCACGCCACCAGCCAGGCCCCGGCCTCGTCGTTCCACGCCACCGTGGGACGGTCGTAGATCTGGTTGCCGTAGCGGACCAGGGTGATCACGTCCGACAGCGCGCTCCCGTTACTGTCGAGGATCCTCGCCCGGTACCCGGCGTCGAGGTTGCCATCCACGAGGTCGTAGTCGCCCCACACCACCAGGAACCGTCCCCGGCCGCCGGCGCCCGCGATCGACGGCAACACCTGCCAGTAGCTGCTCTCCGGGCCCACCATGGCCGCCTCGCCGAGCCTGCCGTCGAGCCCCACCGTGCGCGCCCAGAGTTGTCGCCGGTCGTCGCCCGCGTAGGCGCGGTCGTCGCCCCATGCCACCAGGAAAGTGCCACTGTCGTGGGCCACGGCGGGGTTCCAGTCGTTGGTGCCGTCGGTCTGGCTCACGCGGAAGTTGCCCCCCCGGGGGGACAGCGTGCCGCTGTCGAGCACCTGGGCGTAGATCTCCACCAGCCCGCTGCCCGCGCCGAGGCGGTCGTCGGCGAACACCACCATCACCGACCCCTCGCCGTCCACCGCCACTTCCGGGTCGGCGCCGTCGTACACCGTCTCGTCCACCCGCACCTCCGTGCCCACGGTGACGGGAAC
>CAYHRZ010000065.1:0-15174 GCA_964359125.1 uncultured Klebsiella sp.
GGCCAGCGGTATACGCGATAAAATCCCAACTTCACGTTACGGACAAGAATTTCGGCCTATCTGGCGTCTTGGCGTCCCTTCGACGGGCTCAGGACAGGCCGCCTTGGCGGCCTTTTTCCCGATGCATCTCCACATCCTCGGCATCTGCGGCGCGTTCATGGGCGGCCTTGCGGCGATCGCGCGCGCGGCCGGCCACGAGGTCACCGGCTGCGATACTAACGTCTACCCGCCGATGAGCACGCAGCTCGCTGGCCTGGGCATTGAACTCACCGAGGGCTACACGCCGGAGCAGATCGATCTCAAGCCCGATGTGTTCGTGATCGGCAACGTGGTGACGCGGGGAAATCCGCTCGTGGAGGAAATTCTCGCTCGCGGATTTCCCTACAATTCCGGCCCACAGTGGTTGCGGGAAAACGTGCTCGCCGGGAAGTGGGTGATCCTGCCCACCGGCGCCTGCGAGGCCCACGGCCCGCACCTGCCGCTCGACACCGACGTGCGCATCGCCACCACCATGGCCGACGACGCGGCCGAGCGTTGCGACGCGCTAGTGCTCCCGGCGCTCACGTACGGCGTGGCGCGCTTCGCGCGGAACTTCCCGGGGACGATCAGCGTCTCCGGCCCGACCATGACCGCGCTGGTGGCCGACGTGCTGCTCTCCGCCCACGCGGCCGGGGCGGCGGGCCTGGCCATCGCCAACGGCCACCTCGAGCCGGCCAACATCGACGCCTTGTTCGCAGCCTGCGAGGTGGTGAAACAGCGCACCGGCGCCACGGTCGCCTTCCCCAACGTGGGCAGCCGCCGCCACGCGGAGCGCCTCTCCAAGATCGTCCCCTTCGACGGCCACGCCGGGCAGTACGAGACGTCGCTCGTGCTGGCGATCTCCCCGCGACGGGTTCGAGGCTACAAGAAGCTGCCTGCCGTCCACGCCAGCCTGGGCGAGGGGATCGCCGCCGGGGCCGACAGCTTCGAAGCCGCCGGGGGGCCGCGCGCGTACTTCGGCCGCCCCGCCGACGCCTCGGCGGAGGCCGGGCACCGTCTCCGTGCCGAGTTGGCGAACATCCTGCTGGAGACGATGGACACCCGTCGCCGGTAGCGTCGCGGCCAGGGCCAGGACGCGCCGCCCGCGTGATTCATACCGCTGGCCCAGCGGCACCCCGAAGGCCGCAGCGGGCGGAGGACGCCGATCCCGGTTACCCCGCCGCTCTCCAGGGTAACGTCTTGACCACGTTCTACACCGAGATCGGCCTCGTGGGCTGGCTGCAAGTAGCCGCGTGTTTGCTCGGCCTGTTGTGGACGCTGGTGTGCGCGGTGCTGCTCGGGCTGCGGTGGAAGGTGTCGGCCGTGCTGTCCACGGCCCCGTTGGCGCTGCACGCGGTCCTTGTCATCCTCGGGGCCACGATGGGCGGCATGGCGGCGCAGTCGGTGGCCGAACTCCCGGCCGACATGCGGGCGATGTCGTACGCGATGGGTCTCACCCAGGTGATGGGCGCGGGCATGGTCGGCATAGTCGCCGTCCCCTCGGGCATGCTCCTCGCGCTGGGCGGCGCGGCGGGCGGTGTCCGTGCCCCCCGGGCCTTCGGGGCGCCCGTGCTCGCCTTCCTCGCGTGCGGCCTGGCCGCCCTGCTGCCGCTGGGTGGACTGTTCAACGGCGCCACCATGCCGTGGGTGGTGTTCAAGGTCCTGGTCTACGGGGCGGGTGCGGTTCCCGTCGCGCTCTCGCTCCTCGGCAACGGCCAGAACACCAACGCCCGCGAGTCGTCGGTGGCTGCGGCCATCGCGTACTTCACGGTGGTGGCCTCCGTGGAGCTGGCAGACTCGTCCAGCACTTGGCTCAAGGTGTTCTCGGCGTTGGCCAACGCCGACGCCGAGTCCAAGTCCACCCTCCTCGCGGCAGGGAGCAGCGAGGTCGCCGCCATCGCCCGCTTCGGATGGTTCTCGCTCGCTCTGGCCGCCGCGCCGCTGCTCGCGGCCGTCCTTCGCCCCGCCGCCGCGCTCACCGAGGAGGAGGTAATGAACGGCCAAGTGAACCCCTCGGGGATTCGCATCATCGGCACCGGCCTGGCCCTCGTGGTACCGCTCTTGTGGTTCGCGGCCACGCTGTCGGCCGACCCGAGCGGGCTGCTGGCGAAGCTGATGTCGTCCGCCCCGTAGGCGACCGCTAGGCCACCCGCCGCGCCTCCGCGGCCCGTGCCCGGGCGCGGGCTACCCGGAGCAGTTCGGAGAAGCTGGTGGCGTCGCTGTCGGCCACCGCCAGCCCGATGCGACACGCCACTTCGACGCGCTGGATGCTCGGCACCGGCACGCGGGCCACCAGCGGCTCCAGGCGTTTCATCGCCGCCAGCGCGCCGTCCGGCGTAGAGCCGCTCAGCCAGGCCACCACGTCGGCGTCCGTGCAGTACACCCGGTCGCTGGGGCGGAGACGTTCGCGGAGGCGTGACTCGAGCGCGGCCAGGAAGGCGGGTCGCATCTCCGGCGCCAGGGCGTCCGGGTTCACGGCGCCGACGACCAGCAGGGCGCCGGTCGTGACGCGCATGCCCAGGTGGCCATCGGCGGGGCCAGCCACCAAGAGCGCAGGGAGCCCCGCGAGCAAGGCTCGCGCCATGGTCGGCGCGAATCGGCGCCCCGACTCCTCGGCGATGGCCGCCGACAGCGCTTCCGCCGAGGCGCCGTCCCGCATCTCCAGCCAGTCCGCAGCGGCCAGGAGTTGCGCCGAGAGCGGGAGCGCGTCGCCCCCCACACCGGGGGGCAGGCCCAGGCCATCGAACCGGGCGTACCGATAGGTGAGGGCCGCGCGGGTGCTCAGAGGCAAGGGGAGGCGCGTGTCCGAGGCCGCGCCGGCCGGTAGGGCCGCGGCGAGGGCGGCCGCGCGGGTCTGGGAAGGGTCGGCCTGCAGGCGGCCGCCGAGCACCAAGATCCGCTCCACCATGCGCCTTGGCACCCGGAGGTCGCCCTCGCAGGGGGTGCGCTCCGCCACGTGCAGCGCCAACTCCACCGCCAGTTGCCGGGTGCGCTCGTCCTCGACGCTGCGGTCGCGGTGAGTCTCGCGATGGCGCGCTGCGAGGGCGATCATTCCCCCGATGGCACACCCGGCGAGCAACTCGACGACCATGCCCCGGGAGATCGGATCGGACCTCGCCGCGCGTGAGGCTCCGTCGGCACCGCCGGCAGGGCCCCGGCGTTGCCCCCCCGGCCCGCCCGGCATAGCCGGCGCACGCCGCACTCCGAGGTGTCCGTGGCCACGCTCTACCTGGAAGATGGACGCTCCTTCGCCGGGGAATCATTTGGCGCCACGGCCACGCGGGTGGGCGAGCTGGTGTTCAACACCGCGATGAGCGGCTACCAGGAAGTGCTCACCGACCCGTCGTACTGCGAGCAGATCGTGGTGATGACCACGGCGCACGTGGGGAACTACGGGGTCAACGCGGCCGACGAGGAGTCCGGGCGCGTGTGGCCCAGCGGCTTCGCTGCACGAGCCTTCTCCCGGGTGACCAGCAACCACCGCGCCGAGGGCGACCTCGACGAGTACCTCCAACGCGCCGGCGTGCCCGCCATCCACGGCCTCGACACCCGGGCGGTGGTGCGGCACATCCGCAGCAAGGGGGCGATGAAGGCAGCGCTGACGACGGAATCGCTCTCCGAAGCGGACCTGCGCTCGCTGGTCGCGGCCTGGCCCGGCATGGAGGGGCGCGCGCTGGCGGGGGAGGTAAGCTGCAGCGAGCGGTACACCTTCGCCCACGGCACGGGGCCCCGTATCCACGTGCTCGACGGCGGCTGCAAGCGAAACTTGTTGCGACTCTTCGCCTCGCGCGACTGCCACGTCGAGGTGTTCCCCGCCGACGCCCCCGCCGAGGCGTTCGGCCGCGGTTGCGACGCGGTTTTTCTCTCCAACGGCCCCGGGGACCCGGCCGCGCTGCCCGGCATGTTCGGCGAAGTGCGAAAGTTGCTCGGCAAGGTGCCGCTCCTGGGGGTGTGCCTGGGCCACCAGCTACTGGGCCTGGCTCTCGGCGCGTCGACCTTCAAGCTCCGCTTTGGGCACCGAGGCGGCAACCACCCCGTGCGCGACAACGAGACGGGGCGCGTGGAGATCACCTCGCAGAACCACGGCTTCTGCGTGGACCCGTCCGGCATCGAGCGCGCTGGCGGGAAAGTGACACACGTGAACCTCAACGACGGCACCCTGGAGGGCTTCGTGCACCCCGATCTTCGCGTGATCGCCGTGCAGTTCCACCCGGAGGCAGCGCCGGGACCGCGCGACAGTCGCCACTTGCTGGTGGACCGTTTCCTCCGCATGGCTGGGAGCTGAGATGCCGAAGCGCACCGACATCCACAGCATCCTCATCATCGGCTCAGGGCCGATCGTCATTGGCCAGGCCTGCGAGTTCGACTACTCCGGCACACAGGCCTGCAAGGCGCTGCGGGCCCTCGGCTACCGGGTGGTGCTGGTCAACAGCAACCCGGCCACGATCATGACCGACCCCGACGTGGCCGACGCCACCTACGTGGAACCGCTGACGCCCGACTTCGTGGCGGCGGTGATCGCGAAGGAGCGCCCCGACGCGGTGCTGCCCACCGTGGGGGGACAGACCGGTCTGAACATCGCCATGGAGTTGCACCGCCGCGGTGTCCTCGACGAGTTCGGCTGCGAGTTGATCGGCGCCAAGCCCCGGGCCATCGCGCTGGCCGAGGACCGGGAGTTGTTCAAGGCCGCGATGGAGGAGATCGGCGCCGCCGTGCCTCGGGCGGGGGTGGCGACCACGCTGGCCGAGGCCGAGGCCATCGCCCGCGACGTGGGGTTGCCGACCGTGGTCCGCCCGAGCTTCACCCTCGGCGGCGCAGGGGGCGGCATCGCCTACAACATCGACGAACTGCGCGACATCGTCGCCCAGGGGCTGGACCTCTCGCCCACCCGGCAGGTGCTGGTCGAGGAGAGCGTGCTCGGGTGGAAAGAATTCGAACTCGAGGTCATGCGCGACCTCGCCGACAACGTCATCATCATCTGCTCCATCGAGAACGTGGACCCGATGGGCGTACACACCGGCGACAGCATCACGGTGGCCCCGGCGCAGACGCTCACCGACCGGGAGTTCCAGGACCTGCGCGACCTCTCGCTGCGGATCATCCGGAAGATCGGCGTGGAGACGGGTGGTTCCAACATCCAGTTCGCCATCAGCCCGCGCGACGGCGCCATCCGGGTGATCGAGATGAACCCTCGCGTGTCGCGCTCCAGCGCGCTGGCGAGCAAGGCCACCGGCTTCCCCATCGCGAAGATCGCGGCCCAACTCGCGGTGGGGCTCACGCTCGACGAGATCCAGAACGACATCACCCGGGTCACCCCCGCGTCGTTCGAGCCAGCCATCGACTACACCATCGTAAAAATTCCAAGGTGGAACTTCGAGAAGTTCAGTGGCGCCAGCAGGCAGCTCGGCACGAGCATGAAGTCGGTGGGCGAGGTGATGGGCATCGGGCGCACCTTCGAGGAGGCGATGGGCAAGGCCATCGCCTCGCTGGAAGGAGGGTTCGCCAACGCCAGCAACTGGACCGATGCCGAACTCCGCGAGCGGTCCATCGCGGCGACCCCGGACCGCCTGCCGGCCATCCTGGAGAGCCTGCGCCGGGGGGTGCCGGTGGCGGAAATCCACGCCACGACGGCCATCGACCCCTGGTTCCTGGACCGGATGCTGTTGCTCGTGACCGCCGAGGCCACGGTTCGCGCTGCACCCGCCCTCACCGCGAAGGTGCTGCGCGAGGCGAAGCGCGCGGGTCTCAGTGACGCGCGGATCGCGGCGGCCAGCGGACTCAGCGAGAACGCCGTCACCGAGCGCCGCGAGTCGCTGGGCGCCCGTCCGGTCTACAAGCGCGTCGACACCTGCGCCGCCGAGTTCGAGTCGCACACGCCCTATCTCTACTCCTCCAGGGAAGAAGAGGACGAAGCCGGGGAGTCCGACCGCGAGAGGGTCATCATCCTGGGCAACGGTCCGAACCGCATCGGCCAGGGGCTGGAGTTCGACTACGCCTGCTGCCACGCCGCCTTCGCGGTGCGCGAGGAGGGGCTGGTGTCGGTGATGGTGAACTGCAACCCGGAGACGGTGAGCACCGACTACGACACCTCCGACAAGTTGTATTTCGAGCCGGTCACGGCCGAGCACGTGCGCGCCGTGGTCCACCGTGAGCAGCCCCGCGGCGTGATTCTCCAGTTCGGCGGGCAAACCCCGCTGAAGCTCAGTCACCGTGTCGGCACCGTGCTGGGCACCTCGCCCGAGGCCATCGACATCTGCGAGGACCGGCAGCGTTTCAACTCGCTGCTCAACGAGCTGGGCATCCGGCAACCCGACGGCGAGATGGTGCACACGCGCGAGGAGTCCTTCGCGGCCGCCGCGCGGCTCGGGTACCCGCTGCTCGTCCGGCCCTCCTACGTGCTCGGCGGCAGGGCGATGAAGACCTGCTTCGACGACGCCGACTTCAAGGCGGCGGTCGACGAGGCGATCCTGGTGTCGGAGTCGCACCCCCTGCTCATCGACCGGTACCTCGAGGGGGCGGCGGAGTACGACGTAGACGCCCTCTGCGACGGCGAGCGGGTGCACGTGTGCGGCGTGATGGAGCACATCGAAGAGGCGGGCATCCACTCCGGCGACAGCACCACCGTGTTTCCCGCGCTGCAACTCGCCGAGGGCGTCCGCCAGCAAATGGAAGAGATCGTGCGCCGCGTGGCCCTGCGCGTGGGGGTGCTCGGCCTCGTGAACGTGCAGTTCGCGGTGCAGCGCGGCGTCGTGTACGTGATCGAGGTCAACCCCCGGGCCAGCCGCACCGTCCCCTACCTGGCCAAGGCCACCGGGCACCCCCTGGCCAAGATCGCCACGAAGCTGCTGCTAGGCAAGAAGCTGGGAGACTTCGACCTGGCCCGAAACTGGGGCGCCGGCTACTGGTTCGTGAAGGCCCCCGTGTTTCCCTGGAGGCGGTTCCCCGGGGTCGACACCATCCTCGGCCCGGAGATGCGCTCCACCGGCGAGGTGATGGGCGTCGGCCGTTCCTTCGGCGAGGCCTACGCCAAGGCGCTGCTCGGGGCGGGGTTGTCGCTGCCGGCCAGGGGGGGGGTGTTCATGTCGTTCCGCGACGCCGACAAACACGAGGCACCACCCATCGCCCGTGCCCTGCACGAGATGGGGTTCACTCTCCTCGCCACCCGGGGCACCGCCGCCGAGTTGGAACGGCACCAGGTACCCGTCACCCGGGTGTGGAAAGTCCGCGAGGGGCGCCCCGACGTGGTGGACCGGGTCAAGAACGGCGACATTCAACTCATCATCAACACGCCGCTAGGCAAGAAGGCTCAGTACGACGAGGCGGCCATGCGGCTGGCGGGACTACGCTTCGGCGTGCCCTGCATCACCAACCTCCAGGCGGCCAAGGCCCTTCCCGACGCATTACGCTCGATGAAGGCTGGTGAACTCGGTGTCACCAGGCTCCAGGACCTCACCCGCTGATGCGAACCTTGCTGGTGGGCGACGTGCACGGCTGCGCACGGGCCCTGGACGGCCTCGTGGCCCATGCCCACCCGGACCACGTCGTACTGCTGGGCGACCTGTTCACAAAGGGCCCGGATCCCCGGGGCGTGTGGGAGCGGATCCACAGTTGGAAGGCCGACTGTATCCTTGGCAACCACGACTTCCGCGTGGTGCAGGCCTGGGACGGCCCCGAAGAGAGCAAGGCCTACCGTGCCCGCCTCGCGCTACCCGACGAGGCCCGCGACTGGATCGCGGCCCTGCCCCTGACGTGGCGCGCCCCGGGGGTCGTGGCGATCCACGCAGGCGTGAACCCGCACGGTGGTGCGGACGCCACCGACCCGGTGACCGCGATCATCGTACGGCGCTGGCCCGACGACCTCGACCGCACCAACCCCTTCTGGTGGCAACTCTGGAAGGGTCCCGACCGTGTGGTGTACGGTCACGACGCGATGCGCGGCCTCCAAGTGCGCGCCCACAGCATCGGTCTCGACACCGGTTGCTGCTACGGGCACGCCCTGTCGGGCTGGTTGATGGAGACCGACGAGGTGTTCCAGGTGGACCCGGAGGGTCGTCCGCTCGTGCCGCCGCAGCGGTTCTGGGCAGAGTTCAGCGAGCCTTCGCCAACTGGCGCACCAGCGACTTGATCGTCTCCGTCGCGCTGTCGACGATGCCCTTGCGGAGCAGCGACTTGGGCACGGGCAGGTCCACCTCGGTGAGCACGCGGTAGGTGACCTTCGTACCGCCACCGGACTGGGGGACGAGGCGCCACTCGGCCTCGTAGGCGGTGATGTCGTCGCTCGACAGTAGCTCGTACTTGTAGCCCGTGGCCGTCGCGCAACGGGACGACGTGTAGGTGAGCGGGTCCCACGCACCCTTGACGGTGACGCCGAGCGTGAGGCAGTCGCCCTTCGACAGCGTCGTGACGCCGAGGATCTCCGGCGTGAGCGCGCCGGCTCGCTGGGGGTCCGCCAACAGCGCCCGGACTTCGGCCTCGGACTGCGGAACCACACACTCGACAACCACCGTGCCGTTGGCCTCGACCGCCATCGACGGATCCTGAGCAAGCGCACGTACAACGAGGAGGACCATGGGCGCTTGTACCCGCAACCCTGACAAACGTCAACGGGGGGTGCGAAAAGTTTTTCGCACCCCCCGCGGATCGCGCCGAAGCGCCCACCCAGCGAGCCCCGGGTGGGGCCCGCGGGGCAGCCAACTAGCCGGCGAACGCCGCCTTCACGTCGTTGAACACACCCTCGGCTTCCTTCACCAGAGCGTCGATCATCTTGGGGGTATCGCCCATGATCTTGATGTCGTCGCCCAGGATCTTGGTCTTCTTGGGGATGTCGAGCGGGTTGGCCTTGAGCAGCCCGGGGAGCTGGGCGGGGAACGCCTGCGCCTGGCTGATCAAGCCCTGGATGTCCTTCGCGAGGCCCGCGCAGGTCTCGATGGTCGAGCCGCCCGCGTCGATGAGCCCGTTCACGGCGTCGAGGCCGGACTGCACGTTGTCGGGCATGCCGTCGGCGGCCTTGAGCTTCGGCATCGTGCCTTCCATGGCCACCGAGATCTTGCCCGAGGCCTTGGTCTTGAGGTCGTCGACCGCGGTCGCGAACGGCGCGTCGGTGGCGACACCGAGCGCAGTGTTGACATTGGTGCGCGCGGTGGTCAAGGTGGTGGTCTGCGTCTTGATCTTGTCCTGGATGGTCTTGGCCTGCCCGAGCACGCCGTCGAGCTCGGCGAGGCCCGTCATCTGGATTTCGGGCGTGGTGGTGGTGGTTTCCTTCTTGCCCGCGAGGGCGGCGCCGGGGAGGGCGACGGCGGCGGCGAGGAAGGCGATGGCGAGGGTACGACGGAACATGAGTGCTTCTCCTTGAGCGGCGCCCGGTTATCTCACCCTCGCCATCCTGCCGACCTCCGCGCGTGCAAATCCTTCACCTCTACCGGCCGACCTGCCCGTCGACGCGCGCTCAGGATCTCCAGGTGGTGCACACCGGGCATGCGCTGGCGCAGCGCGGTCACAACGTCACCATCCTCGCCGACCGGGCCGCTCATGTCGAGGGCGATCCGCTCGCAACCTGGGGTCTCGAACGGCCGCCGTCCCTCGACTTCCGGCTTTGCCCCTTGTCCTGGAGGCCTGGCGCCGGGGCCTGGTTCAGGTGGAACGTCGTGCAGTGGGCCGACGCAGCTGGTCGCGACAGCATCGTGTACGCGCGCGAGATGAAGTACGTGCAGTTGTGTCCGCGGCCGCTTCCGGTCGTCTTCGAAGCCCACGACAACGCGCGGATGGTGGCCCGGGACCGCGGCGAGGAGCCGGGTCCGGTGGAGGCGTTGGAGCGCGCCACCCTCGCGCGGTCCGCCGCCCTGGTGGCGAACTGTGGCGGCACCATGGCCGCACTCGAAGAGGACTACGGCACCGCCCTGCCCCCGCTGCGCCGGGTGATTCACAACGCAACCCGCGCGGATCGCGGCGTGTCGCGACAGCCATCTGCGAAGCCCACCGTCGGCTACGCGGGCTCGCCCCGGGCGTACAAGGGCCTGCAACACGTATTCGACGCCCTGCCGCTGTGGCCCGGTGGCGTGCAGTTGTCGCTGGTGGGTGGCGCGCCGGCGAACGCGCCGCCGGGGATCGACGTGCGCCCGGCCGTGCCCTACGGCGAGCTGCCCGCCATCCTCGCCGGTTTCCACGTGCTGCTGCTCCCCCTCGACGACAACCTCTTCGGCCGTCGGCTCACCTCCCCGCTCAAACTCTGGGACTACCTGGCCACCGGCATCCCCATCGTGGCGGCCGACCTGCCCACCGTCCGTGAGATCGCGGGGAGCCGACCCTTCTACTACGCGCCGGGCAACCCCGCGTCGCTGGCCGCAGCGGTAACCGCCGCCCTTGCCGCGGGCCGATCGGAGCCCCAGCTCCGCCTGTGGTCGGACCGGGCGACCGAGATCGAGGAGCTCCTGCAAGCGGTGCTGGGTTGATCCTCTACGTCGTGCGCTACCACCCCGCGCTGAGCGAGACCTTCGTGCGTGACGAACTCTGCGCCTTGCACGCGGCCGGCGCGAACGTGTCGCTTGCCGCGTTCGACCCACGCGACGACGTCGACGTTTCCCTGCCCTTCCCCGTCCACGCCCAGCCCCACCGCTGGGGCTGGATCCGCGAGCTACCCGGTTTGATCCTCGAGTGGCTCAGGTCACCGGGGTGGGTGTCCCCGCGCGTGCTGTGGCTGGCGCGGCTCGCACGGACGGCAACGCGGCTCCACGTTCACTTCGCCGGCGAGGCCGCAGCGTGGGCGCGCGAGGCCTGCCGCCGTGCGCGCGTACCCTACAGCGTCACCGTCCACGCCGCCGACCTCTTCAAGCCGCACGCGCTGCTTGACGCCGTGCTCCGCGATGCCATCGCCGTGGCGACGATCTCAGAGTTCAATCGCCAGCAGATCCTTCGCGCCTATGGTGTCGCGACCGAACTGCTCCGGATGACGGTCGACCTGCCCGGGCTGGGCGTCCCCGAACTGCCCCCGGTCGTGCTCACCGCCGGGCGCGCTGTCCCCAAGAAGGGTTTCGACCTCGTCGCCACGGTGGCGGCGCGCCTGGACCGCCCGGCCCGCGTCGTGGCCTTCGGCAACCTGCCCGACACCCCGGGGGTGGACGTCCGCGGCCTGCGTCCGCACGCCGATGTGCTGGCAGCCATGGCCACCGCCACCGTGTTCGTGCTGCCCTGCCGGGTGGCCCCCGACGGCGACATGGACGGCATCCCGGTGGTGCTGGTCGAAGCCCTGGCCCACGGCGTCCCCGTCGTGACCACGGCGGTGTCGGGGATCCCGGAGTTGGTCGACGGCGACGTGGGCTGGGTGGTGCCCGCCGACGACGCCGAGGCGCTCCTCATGGCCGTGCGCGCCGCGCTCGACGACCCGGGTGAAGCGCGGCGACGCGGGGCGGCCGGGCGACAGCGGGTCATCGAACGGGGATTCGCGAGGGACCACACGGCCGCCGGGCTGCGACGGTTCCTCGGCGCCTGACAGCTCGCTCAGGGATCGAAGTACAACGCCCGCAGCTCGTCGCAGCTCATCGACCCCAGGGACTGCTGCGCGTCGGCGCACTCGCCCGTGGCCGCGTCGAGTTGGCGGGGTTCGAGTTCGGTGCGCTCGCTGTCCCACTCCGCGCGGCAGCGGTTCCCGAACGCGTTCTGGGTGGAGACGTCGAAGTCTTCCCAGGTGGCACCCCACTCGAGCAGGCAGCCGCTGATCGACACCGCCACGTCGGCACAGAGCAGGCGACAGGCGTCGGACGTACACGCGAGGAACAACAGCAGCACCACCCGGCCTGCGTATCAGGCGCGGGGGTGGACTGAGATGGTGGCCAGGGGCGGGGTCGAACCGTCGACACCAGGATTTTCAGTCCTGTGCTCTACCAACTGAGCTACCTGGCCGGAAGCAACGCCCTGCTAAGACCGGCCTAGGGGGCCGTCAAGAGCCGCCGGACTACACGTCGAAGCTGGTACCGCAGCCGCAGGACCGCTTGACGTTCGGGTTCTCGATGTGGAACCCCGCGCCGATGAGCTCGTCGCGGTAGTCGACCTCGGAGCCGCGCAGGTACTGCACGTGCAGCGGGTTGACGAACACCTTTACGCCGTCGAACTCGTGCACCTCGTCTTCCGGCTGGGGCGACTCCTCGAAACCGAGGTCGTAGGTGTAGCCGGAGCAGCCCCCGCCCTGGAGGCCGAACCGGAGCCCGTAGCCGTCCATCTGGTTCTCGGTGAGCAACCGCTTGACGTGGGTGATCGCGCTGTCCGTCAGTCGCACGGTGGCGACGTCGGCGGCGAGGGTGGTGGGGACGAGGTCGGTCGCGGGTTCCATCGTGACTCCTGGATCAAGCATGGCACGGGAAGCCAGGCGCTGTCTGTAAGCACGGTCGCGCCCGGCGACGACGGGCTAACCTCCCGCGCGTGAGTGATCCGGTGCGCGTCCTGGTCGTCGACGCGCTCGACAGCTTCACCGGCTCGCTGGTGCAGCAACTCCTGGTGTTGGGCGCCGACGTGACGGTGGTGCGGGGCGACCTGCCGGAGAACGCCGCCCGTTTCGACCTCATCGTGTTGTCGCCGGGCCCCGGCGGGCCCGAGGATCACCCTGGGATCACGCGCGCAGCGCGGGAGCGGCCGGCGCCGATATTCGGTGTTTGCCTTGGCATGCAGGCCATCGCCGTGGCCTTCGGCGGCCGCGTGGGCCCCGCGCGGAGGGTGGTGCATGGGCGAACGAGCGCGGTGATGCACGACAGGAGCGACGTCTTCGAGGGCATTCCGTCCCCCGTTCGGGCCACCCGCTACCACTCGCTGGCGGTCTACGACCTGCCGCCGGAGCTCGAGGTCACAGGCCGGACGCGTGACGGGCAGGTGATGGCGCTCCGTCATCGCTTCCTGCCGGTTTGCGGCGTGCAGTTCCACCCGGAGTCAGTGCGCACACACCACGGGCTCGCGATGATGGCGAACGTGCTCCGGCGCTACCCGCGGCGGCGGTAGCGGGCGTAGCGTGCCGGCGGCCGCGGGGGTGGCGCCGAGCGCCCGGGGGCGAGGAAGGAGAGAGCAAAACCAGCGACGAAACCCAGGATGTGGGCCCACCAGGCCACGCCCGGGCTACCCAGGCCGAGGAACTGCAGGGCGAACCACAAGAGCAGGAAGACGAAGGCGGGGAGCTCGATGATCTGGATGAACACGAAAATCGGCACGGCCGTCTCCACCCGCGCCTTCGGGTAGAGGCGCAGGTACGCCCCGAGCACCCCCGCGATGGCACCGGATGCGCCCACCATGGGGATGGTGCTGCCCGGCTCCGCCAGCAGTTGTCCCGCCGCCGCCGCGAGGCCTGTCAACAGGTAGAACGTGGCGAAGTTCAATCTCCCCAGCCGGTCCTCGACGTTGTCGCCAAAGATCCACAGGAACCACATGTTCCCGGCCACGTGAAAGAGGCCCCCGTGCAAGAACATGCTGGTGAAGGCGGGGACGACGGCCCGAGGGTCGGACTCGGCGACCCCGGCAAAGAAACGCGCGGGGACCAGGCCGTGCTCCACGATGAAGCGCGACTCCACTGTGGCGGGCATCACGACCTGGTACAGGTAAATCGCCACGTTCACAGCGAGGATCACCGGCATGACCACGGGCGTGCGACGAGGGAGCACGCTGTCGCGGACGGGAAACATGAGTTCCATCTAGCCGGGACCGGCGCCGCGGTCCCCCGGGTTACAACGGCAGGTGTCCCGCGCATACGACGTCGTGACGAGTTGGGTGGGCGCCGGCTTCCGCCTTGGCCATGGCATCTGGGTTGGCCCGGTGGGGCCGCGGCCCGACTCGCCTCCGGTGTTGTACGAGTACGAGGCCTGCCCGTTCTGCCGCAAGGTGCGCGAGGCCTGCTCGGTGCTGGACCTCGAGGTGCTGGTGAAGCCCTGTCCGAAGGGCGGCACCCGCTTTCGCCCCGAGGTCGTAGCCCTCGGGGGGAAGTTGTCGTTCCCATTCCTGGTCGACGCTGGCGTGGGCATGAACGAGTCCGCCGACATCGTGCGGCACCTCTACGCCCGCTACGGCGCGGGAAAACCATCGTGGCAGCTCACGTGGCCGCTGTTCATGCCGCTCTCCGCTGCTGCGTCGGCGGTTCGCCCGGGCCGCGGCGTCACGGCCCGGGCATCGCGCTGCCCCGAGCGGCCGCTCGAACTCTGGGGCTACGAGGAGAGCCCCTATTGTCGGCTGGCGAGAGAAACCCTCTGCGAGCTAGAACTACCTTATTTACTCCATAATATCGCCCACGGCTCCCCGAAGCGCGGCGAGTTCATAGCCACCCGCGGCAAGCGGCAGTTCCCCTTCTTGTTGGATCCCAACACCGGCGCGGCCATGTACGAGAGCGCCGACATCAGCAAGTACCTAGAAGAAACGTACGCGATCCGCTAGCCTCCGGCGGCGCGGCAGGCGCCCTGGGCGGTGGCCTCGATGTCGACCGACACGTACACCTCGAGTTCGACGTCGTCGACCGGGGCGGAGCCGGTGACCTCGGCGCGCCAGCTGATGTCGCCCGCGACCACCGCCTCGGTGATCGGCTTGCCGCTCATGGTCAGCGCCACCTCTGCCTGTCCTTCGGGGAAGTTGTGGGCGGAGGCCACCAGCACCTCGTCGACCCCCGGGCCGGAGACGTAGATTTCGAGCGACTCGATGAAGGAGAGGTCGGGCTCGGCGGTGAGGGTGATCTCTGTGACCACGACGCTCTCGAGGTCGCCGGGTTCAACGCCCTGGTCGGCCATCTCGTCGGCGATGGTCACCTCGAAGTCGTCGAGCCCGGTGAAGTCCAGGGTCGACAGCACCTGGCCCAGCAGGCCGGCACCCTCGACGGTGCTTTGGCTGGTGCTCTCAGCGGAAAACCGCAAGAGGCCACACCCGAGCAGCAACAGCGGGAGGAGCGAACGACGCATGCCGCGACGTACCACGCCGGGTCCGGAGCGCGGCGTTCGAAATCACCCGCGACAACGGGGGTGCGGGTGGAGCAGGATGGTGCAACGGTGTCGCCCCCCCAACGAGGAGACAACGATGACCCTGACCACGCTGGCGACGTTCCTGTTCAGTTGCACGCCCGTGAACGCCGACAAGGACTCGGGTGAACCCACCGACACCGACACCGACACCGACACCGACACCGACACCGACACCGACACCGAC
>CAYHRZ010000066.1:0-15164 GCA_964359125.1 uncultured Klebsiella sp.
CCTGGCAGCGGTGGTGGGTGGGGCCGGCCGTGGGGCTCGGATTGGCGGCCGCGGCAGCCTTACTGCTCGTGGTCCCCACCGCCACCCGGTACGCTTCGCCGACCGCGCGCCAGCTATCGGAAGACGTGCCGGTGGCGCCGAGCGCCGCCACCTCCGCCCCTCCCGCGCCAGTACAGGCGCCTGCAGCACCCCCGGTGGCGGGCTCTCCCGCTCCCGACCTGCGTGACGGGCGTGCTGGGGAGGCCCAGGCGTCCGCCGACCCCCGCCTGGACGATCGCGGTGACGACGTCGTGGGCGGCATCGTGGTGGAGGGGTCGCCGCCGCCGACGATCGCCGAGGCCGCGAGCGCACCGGCGGGCCCGGCCGACAAGGCGGACGACGGTTGGTTCGCGGCGGCCGAGAAGAAGGAGGCGGAGTTCGCGGGCGACCTGGAGCGTCGGGACGACGACGAGGCCGCCGAGCGCCCGGCGCGGGAGGAGTCGGCCCCGGCCAAGCAGGTGGCTGAACCCCCGGCGGTGGTCGCCCCGGCGCCCCCGGCAGAGTTGAGCTCCGCTCGTGCCGCGTCGGCGCCGCCCGCGCCCTCGTCCCCCGCCAGCGGCACGGCGAAGTCGACCGGGAGCAAGTCGAAGTCTTCGCAGGCCGCGTCCAAGCCCAGCACCGCGCCGGTTGCGACCGCTTCGCCCAGTCCGTCGGGCACCACCCTCGACGCCCTCGGCTACTCCGAGGGCGCGTCGGCCGGCGCTCTGGCGGGTGCCGCCGGCGGCGGGGCCGGGGCTTCAGCCGCGCCCACCACGAGGTCGGCCGCGGTGCCGCGGGACTACGACGCAGACTGGGCCCGGGGTCGGGCGGACGTCGCCTCTGCTTTCGCCTCGGCCTCCGCCACCGACGCGGGCAGCGCGATTGCGATCTACGCCAACTTCTACGCGGACGACGACCGCCGGGTGGCCCAGGAGGCGTTGTACCGCGCCGCGCTGCTGGAGGTGTCGCGGGGCCGAACCGACGCCGCGCGTTCGCTTGTCGACCGAGGCCTCGGGGCCAGTACCAGCAACGTGCCCACGCGCTCGATGCTCCTGCTGCTCCGCGGCGACCTGTTGGCCGCCCGCGGCGACGCGGCCGGCGCGAGCGCGGCCTACGCCGAAGCGGCCCGGCTGAACTCGGCGCGTTGAGCCGCCGGCTGGCATGCCCGCCCCGGGTGGCGGAGGATACCCACCCCTGATGAACTACTGGATTGCCAAGTCGGAGCCGGAGGTGTACCCCTGGACGCAGCTCGTCGCGGACGGCCGCACCGGCTGGACCGGCGTGCGGAGCGCCGAATCCCGGAACAACTTGCGGATCATGCGCGAGGGGGACCGGGTGCTGTTCTACCACTCGCAGGTGGGGAAAGCGGTCGTCGGCATCGCCGAGGTGTGCCGTGAGCACTACCCCGACCCCACCGCCGAGGGCGACCCGCGGTGGGTGGCGGTGGACCTGCGTCCCGTGGAGGCGCTGCCGGTGGCGGTGACGCTTGCCGCGTTCAAGGCCGACCCGCTGCTCGCCGACACCAAGTTGGTGAAGCAGGGCCGAGTCAGCGTTTCGCCGGTCAGCGCTGCCCAGTACGCCCGGGTCCGGCGCCTCGGCGGTCTCGGCTAGTAGCCGTCGCTGGGCAGTTCCATCCGCGGGCGACCGAAGATCAGCTTTGCAAACAGCGCGAGCAAGCCCAGCGCGGCGAGGGCGGCGCCGAAGACGGCGGGGTGGGTCGGGCGGTAAGCCAGGGTGTGGGCCACGCTGGCGCCGAAGCTGGGCTCGGCCTTGCCCTTCTCGGTGAGGGTCAAGGTGCCGAGTGCCGCGCGAGTCGCGGCGACCAACTCGGCGTCGCGCGAGGCATCCGCTGAGCTCCAGGCCACCAGCGTGCCCTCGCGGTACGGCATCCCGGCCACGTAGAGACCCTCCTTCGCGCGCTGTAGGATCGCCATCCCCGACTGAGTCTCGAGTGGCTCCGGCTGCGGCAGGGTGCTCGCGGCCTTGCCGAACAGGCCCGACGCGAAGAGGGTCGCCTCGTCCTGGAAGCTGTACTGGTCGACGATGGTGAGCTTCGGCCCGCCGGTGCACACCAGCAGGATGTCGGCCTGTCCGGGACCGACCGGGTTCATCGCCGCCGCGCAGGCCGCGGCGTCCTTCACGCCGGTGCGGCCGTACAAGCCCGCGGCGTCGAACGACTCGCTAGCCATGGGCGCGCGCCAGCCCGACGGGAGTTGGATCGTGAACATCTCGTGTTCCAGGGTTTGCGCTCCCGCCACGTCCGCCGCCGGGCGATCCACCAGCAGCCCGGCCAGGGCCCGCTCGCGGGCGGCCACGGCGCGCCGCGCGTTGGGCACTGCTGCGTAGGTGCCGATGTGGGCCGTGTGGCCATCGGTGGCGAAGGCGGCGCCCTCGAACACGACGCGTGTGCCGTCGGCCAGGCTCAGGGTCGCTTCGGCCAAGAGCGTGGGGCGTCCGCCGACGAGTTCCACTTTCGAGCTTCCGAAACTCACGTCGATGGCGCCTTCCTCCTCCGTGAGCTTTTTCCTCCAGGCCTCGCGGATGGCCTCGGCGTGATCCGCGTCGATGGCAAGCTGGAACGCGGTCGACCACGCCGAGATCATGACGTCACCGTCGGCGGTTCGGCCTCGGAAGTCCCAGTCACTCCAGCGACTCATGTGCCACCCCGGGAGGCTGAGCGTCATGCCCACGTCAGGCAGGGCATAGCTGCCGTCTTGTTCGGTGGCGGCGGCTGCGTGCAGCGCGGCGAGGAGCAACGTGATCATGCGACTTCCAGGGACTTTTGTTTTTTTGCGGTTCCACTCATACGGCAAAGACGAACGGGTGGGGGCCGCAGTGACCCGCTGGGGGCCGCTCCTGGCGAACCTTTGGCATTCGGGAAGCGGCGCGCCGTCGCGATCCCGGAGCCGCCCCGGGCACCCTGGACAGGATATCGTCGGGGGATGCCGACCACCTTCCAACTCCGCGCTTGGACTCGGTTCCTGGCCCCCGTCGACGCGGTGTGGGCGCACAAGACGGATCCCGCTCGCCTGGGCGCGGAGTTTCGTCCCTGGCTGCGTTTCGATACCGACGGTGCCGCGCTGGCGGCGGCGCTCTCCGGGGCGGTCCCCGCCGAGATCGCCGGCCGGTTGCTGCCGCTCGGCCTGCCCCCGGGGATCGCCTGGCCGGTGGTTGTCCGCGCCGCGGAGCCGCCGCGGACATTCACCGACACGTCGAGCAACGCGCTGTACAGCCGTTTCGAGCACGTACACTCGGTCGAAGCCACGTGCGACGGCGCCCGCTACCTGGACGTGGTCACCTTCACGCCTCGCCTGTTGCCCAAGGCAGTGGCGATTCTCACCGAGCGCCTCTTCGCTCACCGGCACGCCGTGTCCGCTCGCGGCCTCCCCGCCGACAAGCAGGCCACGGGTGTGACGGTGCTGCGTGCGATCGACGAGATGGAGTTGGAGGCAGAGGGCGCGATGCCCGCGTAGTGGCCCCGCCCGGGCGCGGCCGGGTGTGATAGCCGGGCGCCGCGATGCGCGTGCCCCTTTCACTGCTCCGAAAGCTCGTACCGGTCACGACCGAGGTGTCTGCCCTGGCCGCCACCCTCAACGCCCGCGTGAGCGAGGTCGAGTCCGTCGAGTCCGCCGCCGACGGCGACGTGGTGCTGGTGTTCGACCTCGAGCCCAACCGCCCCGACTTGTACTCGCTGCTCGGTCACGCCCGCGACGTGGCCGCCATCTACGACCTCCCGCTGTGCTCGCCTCCGCTCGCCGACCTGTCCGGACTGCCGCCGTTGCCGTCGCCCAGCGTCGACCTGCAGACGCCCCGGGCCGTCCGCTACGAGGCGCTGCTGCTGGAGGGCGTACGGGTCGGGCCGTCACCCGAGTGGCTGGCGACCGCCGTCACCAAGCTTGGCATGCGCCCCGTCAACAACGTCGTCGACGCCGCCAACTTGGCGATGTTGGAGATGGGGCAGCCACTGCACACCTTCGACGCCGACCGGCTCAGCGGGCCGGCGATCGTCCTGCGGATGGCGACCGACGGCGAGGCCATCACCACGCTCGACGGCACGCGCCGCGTGCTCACCAGCGAGTGTTTGCTGGTGTGCGACGGCGAGCGCCCGGTGGCCATCGCCGGCGTGATGGGCGACGCGAGCAGCGAGGTCAGCCCGGGCACCACCCGCGTCCTGGTGGAGTGTGCAGCGTTCGACATGGCCACGGTCAGGCGCGCCTCGCGGCGACTCTCGTTGCGGACCGAGGCTTCGACCCGCTTCGAGAAGGGACTCCCCGTCTCCGGGGTGCGCCCGGCCATGTCGCGACTCGCGTACTTGCTGGCCGAGGTGGCCGGGGCCCGGGCGGTGGCGTTGAGCGCTGTCGGCGCCGACGATCCCCCGCCGGCACGCATCCCCGTCGACGCGGACGAGATCCGGCGGCGGCTGGGGATGGACGTGCCCGACGACGCGATGCAGCGCTACTTCCGCGCCCTTGGCTTCGGTGTCGGCCCCGGCTGGGTGGAAGTGCCCGAGTCACGCCCGGACCTGCGGATTGCCCAGGACCTGGTGGAAGAAGTGGGCCGGGTGCACGGGTACGAACACGTGCGGAGCGAGGCGCCGGTGATGCCACTGGCGGCGCCGTCCGAGAACCCGCTGGTGGCCACCGCGCACCGCTTCCGGCGTTGCCTCGGCGCGATCGGCTGGGACGAGGTGTACCTCCCCGTGTGGATCGGCGACGCGGACGTGGACCGGCTCGGCCTCGACCGCGAGGCGCTCGTGAAGCTGATCAACCCGATCGCGGAAGACTACACCTACTTCCGGTCCACGGTGTTGCCGGCCCTGCTCGAGGCGGCGGTGCAGAATGCGAAGGAGTACGACGACTTCGCCATCTACGAGGTTGGGCGCGTGTACGGCCGCGAGCCGAGCGGAGCGCTTGTCGAGCGGGCCCACGCGGCGGGCCTTGCCACCGGGCACGACGTGCTGCGCGTGCGCGACGCCATCCTCGCCTTCGCCCGGGCGCAGGGCTGCGACGAGCAGTTGTCGCGACCAGAGCACGCCCACCTGCACCCGGGACGCACCGTGGGGGTGGGTTCGTTCGCGGTGGTGGGCGAGTTGCACCCGCGCCTGGTCCGGGAGTACGGACTCCGACGGCCGCCCGTGGTGTTCTCGGTGGACTTGGAGGCCTGCTTGCACGCGCGTCCGGGGGTGGTGCGGTACGCGCCGCCTCACCGCTTCCCCACGGTCGACCTCGACCTCAACGTGGAAGTGGGTCCCCGCGTGGAGGCCGGGCGGTTGCTGGCCGCTTTGCCCTCGCTGCCGCTGCTCCGCGAAGCGCGGGTGGCCGACGTCTACGCCCTCCCGGAGGGTGCACGGGTGACGCTCGCCTTCCGTTTCGGCGCGCTCGAGCGCTCGCTCACCCTCGAGGAGGCCGCTGCCGGTCTCGACGCCGTGCGCGGGGCGCTGCGGGAGCGCGGTTGGTCGCCTTCCTAGCGCTGCTGGTCGCCTGTGCGGGCGACGAGGGGGGACGGGTGGTGATCCTCGGTCTCGACGGCCTCGAATACACCGCGCTCGACCGCTACGCCGACGAGCTACCGAACTTCTCGCGGCTCTTCCGAGAGGGCTTGCGCGCGGACATGGAGGTCACCAAGCCCATCATGTCGCCGATTCTCTGGACGACGCTGGCATCCGGGTACCCCGCCGACGTGCACGGCGTGGGCGGGTGGACGAACGGCCAGGGGCGTTCCTTCACCGGCGCCGACGTTCGCGTGGAGCGGGTGTGGGACGCGCTCTCGGCGAGGGGTCGCCGCAGCGTGGTCGCGGGTTGGCTCATGACCTGGCCCGCGGCGGCTATCGAGGGTTCGCTGTTGTCCGACCGGTTCGTGTGGTCGCGACCGATGTCGCGCGATCCCTCCCAGCCGTCGCCCACGGAGGATCGCGATGTCACCACCTTCCCCGACGCGCTGGGCACCGACGCCGCGGCCCTGCTGCCGAGCGAGGAATGGCTGCACGACGGCCTGCTCGGGTACCAGGTGGAGAAGTACGGCGCCCCCTCCCACCCGCTGCGCCGCGACGAGCTTCACGTGCGGGTGTTCGAGGCGCAGTGGCCCCGTGACGACGCCGACTTCGGTGCGATCTACCTCAACGGCGCCGACCAGGTGAGTCACCTCTATTGGCCCTTCGCGGACCCGGGGATCCAGGCGCGGATCCGCGCCGAGCCCGGGGTTCACAAGCGGGCGGTCGACGAGGTCCTGGCCAAGTTCACGTCGCGACCGGCGCCGCCGTACGGCGACGTGGGGTTGGACGCCGATGGGCTCGCCGAGGCGTCGCGGTGGGTGCCCGACTACTACCGGTACCTCGACGGGGTCCTCGGGCGGGTGCTCGACACCATCGGCCCGGAGGTCACGCTGATCGTCTGCTCGGACCACGGTTTCCAGGTGTCCCAGTCGAAGCCACTGGTCGACGGGCAGCACCACGACGTCGCGGTCTTCGCGGCCATCGGGCCGGCGGTCAAACCCCAATCCGGGGCGCGGATGCACGTCTACGACGTGGCGCCCACGGTGTACGCGCTGCTCGGCCTGCCCGCCGCCGTCGACATGCCCGGTCGGGTGCGCGACGACCTCTTCGACGTCGCGGTGGCTCCCCCCCTGCCCACGCGCACGCTTCGGCGCGCCCAGATCGAGGTGGGCGTGGGTGAGGGTTCGGCCGGCGACGACGCCCTCCGCGAGCAACTCGAGGCGCTGGGCTACATCGACGAGGAGGGCAAGCCCAACGCCCACGTGGGTGAGAGCCGCAAGCGGCCCGGCGACGGCCCCACCCGGCGAGGGCCAAGGTGAGCGGCGCCCGTCGGCGCGGCGGCGGATAGCTTCGCGCCCGTGCAGACCCTCGACCCCCGCGTGGTGACTCTCTGGCGGCTCCAGGGCCTGGTCCGCCTGGTCACCACCTACGTCCCGATGTACGCCGTGGTGGCGTGGTTGTTGTTGCCGCGCGTCGGGCTGGCAACCACCGTCGCGGTCGTGGCCTCGCTGGTGTTGCTCCTCGGCGTCCAGGCGGTCGTATGGCCCTCCGTGGCCTTCCGTGCCTTCCGCTACCAGGTGCGATCGCACGACTTCATGGTGGAACAGGGGGTGATCTGGCGCCAGGCGGTCTGCGTACCCCGGCACCGGATCCAGCACGTCGACACGCGCCAGGGCCCGTTGGAACGGCTGGTGGGGGTGTCCCGGCTCCTGGTCTACACGGCCGCAGGGCTGAGCGCCGACGGCTCGATTCCGGGCCTCGACGAGAAGATCGCCGAGGACCTGCGCGACCAACTCGCCCGGGGCAGCGGGGGCGAGGGCGGTGGTGACGACGGTGTCTGAGGGCCAGGAGGCCTGGAAAAAGCTGCACCCGGCGTCGCTCCTGGTCAACCTCGTGCCGATGGCGTGGCGCACGCTCCGGGTGGGCTGGCCCTTCCTCCTGGCGCTGACCGTCGGGGGTGGCGTCCAGGGACTGGTGGACCTGTCGATCTTCCTCTTGTTTGGCGCGCTGGCCGTGGGCCGTACGGTGACCCACTTCCTCACCCTGCGGTACCGGGTGGCCGCGGGTCGCCTGCACATCCGCAGCGGGTTGTTCGGGCGGACTGACCGGGTGATCGACCCCGCGCGGATCCAGAACATGGAGCTGGTGCAAAACCTGTTTCACAAGGTGGCGGGGCTGGTCGAGTTGCGCATCGAGACCGCGGGGGACTCCGGCATCGAGGGGGGCGCGGAAGGTCTACTGTCGGCGTTGTCGCTGGCAGAGGCGGAGGACCTGCGCCGCCGGCTGGGTCGGACGGGGGCCCAGGTGGAGGCCAACCCCGACCCGTCCGACGCGATCGACGCGCCGGGACTGGTGGAGGTGGTGGCCTACGGGGTCAGCGTCGGCCGGGTGGGCGCCGTCGCGATCGCGCTGGGACTGTTGCTCGAGGGCCTGGGGCAGTTGCCGGGCGCGGGCCTCGGCGCGGCGGGCAACCTGGGGTCGAGCGCCATCGTCGGCCTGGTGCTGCTCGCGCTCGCGGGTGGCTACGCCGTCTCGGTGGGCAACGCCGTGCTGCGGTACTTCAACCACCGCTGGTGGCGCCGGGGCGACAGCCTCCACTTCGAGTCGGGGCTCTTCACCCGCCGCCGCATGGACATCCCGCTGGCCAAGGTCCAGCTCGTGCGCGTGTCGCAGCCCATCTTACGGCGTTGGATGGGCTATTGTACGCTGCTCTTGGAAACGGCGGCGGCCGGCACCCCCAGCGCGGCGGGCGGCACGGAGGGGGTGGTGCCGATGGTGCCCAGCGAGGAGATGCACGACCGCGTCCGCGCGTGCTTCCCCGCGGTCGACGTCGACGTCGGGGGGCGGCTCTTCCCCTGCGCACCCGCGGCCGTGGGACGAGCGGTGTTCTACGGGGCCTTGCGGTGGGCCATCCTCGCCGCAATCGTGTCCTTTGTCGTCGGCGCCACGTGGGCGTGGCTGCTGGTCCCCTGGGGAGCCGTGGTCGGTTTCCTCGACGCGCGCTGGCAGGGCTGGATGCTGAGCGACGGTTTCATCGTCGTCCGGCGTGGGTTCTTGCGCCGTGACACGTGGGTGCTGCCCCGGGCCAAGGTGCAGTCCATCCACTGGTTCCAGTCGCCGGGCATGCGGATGAGCGGGCTCGGGCGGGTCGTGGTGTGGCTCCCGGGGGGCCGCCTGGCGCTGCCGGACATCCACGCCGAGCGCGCGCGGGGGCTATACGACGAGCTGGTGGCTGGAGGGGCTACGACCCACCGATCAACAACCTGACGGCGATCACGCTCGCGATCACGCCGGACAGGTCGCTCATGATCCCGGTCGGGACGGCGTGTCGGTAGCGGTTGATGCCCACGGCGCCGAAGTAGACGGCGAGCACGTAGAAGGTGGTCTCCGTGGTGCCCTGCATCGTGCCCGCCACCTGGGCGATGAAGCTGTCCGGCCCGTAGGTCTTGGTGATGTCGCTGGTCAAGGCGAAGGCGCCCGATCCCGAGAGCGGCCGCAAGAGCGCCAGCGGCAGCACCTCGGGAGGGAGTCCCACCAGGCGAGCTAGGGGGCTCGCCGCCCCCACGATGACGTCCAGGGCGCCGCTCGCGCGGAACATGCCGACGGCCGCCAAGATGGCCACGACGTAGGGGATGATGCGCATCGCGCTCTGGAACCCGTCCTTCGCGCCCTCGATGAAGACCTCGTACACCCGCACGCGCCGGAGTACCCCGAAGCCAACCATCCCGGCGATCAACCCGGGGATGATCCACGTCGACGCGCGGTCGTCGGTATACACCCAGGCCACGAGCGCCAGCATCAATGCCCCGGCGGCGGCCATCGGCACGAACTCGGCGGCGCGGATGGGCTCCCGCTCGACGGGCGCCTCGTCACTGCCGGGGAAGAAACGCTGGAAGGTCTTGGCTGCCGCCACGGCGACCACCGTGTTGGCGAGACTCGCCGCCAGGGTGGTGGAGAAGATCGAGGCCGGCTCGCTGGCGCCCAGCGCCGCGCGGACGGCCATCACGCCCGTGGGCAGCACCGCCACCCCGGAAGTGTTGATGGCGAGAAACAGCACCATCGCGTTTGATGCCGTTCCCTTCTCCTTGTTCAAACTGTCGAGTTCCTGCATCGCGCGGATGCCGAAGGGGGTCGCGGCGTTGCCCAGGCCGAGCACGTTGGCGGCGATGTTCATCACCATGGCGCCCATGGCGGGGTGGCCCGTCGGGATCGTGGGGAAGAGCAACACCATCACCGGCCGGATCGCCCTCGCCACCATGTCGAGTCCGCCGCCGGCCTCGACAATCTTCATGAGGCCGAGGAAGAGGGTCATCGCACCCACCAGCCCGATCGCCAGTTCCACGGCCTTCTTGGCCTGCTCCATGGCCGCGTCGGACACGAGCTTCATCGCGTACTCGTCGCCGAAGGTGACGGTCGCCGGGCCGTCGGGGGCCTGGCAACTGCCCAGCGTCAACTTGCCGGGCTCGACCTTCTGGACCACCGCGGGAAAGGCCACGCCGTCGCGCTCCACCGACGCCGCCCCGCCGACCTTGGCCGACGAGTAGGCCTCGGGCACCACCACCTCGTGGCCCACGACCACGGCGTCGTGCTGGGGCGAGCCCTTCCACGCCGCTACCCCGACGCTGACCAGCACGAGTAGGGCGAAGACGTAGTTCATCGCGGGCAGTGTATCGCTTGACCAGTCAAGGGGCATTTCGACCGGCGAAGTCGCCGCGGCGCGTTTAGCTTGGGGGCGTGAAGCGACTCCTCACTGACTGGGCCCTGGCCATCGCGGTCGCCCTGGGGCTCATCGTGGGCGCGTCCGTGATCGACCGGGTTCGTCGGCCCTCGGGCGTGGCGCCGCCGCTGGAGTTGGTAAACATTGCTGGTGGAACCACGTCTCTTGTCGAACTTCGCGGGCAGGTGGTCGTCGTCAACTTCTGGGGAAGTTGGTGTGGGCCGTGCCGGGCCGAGATCCCCGAGATCGCGGACTTCGCAGAGAAGAACCCCGACGTGAAGGTGCTCGGGGTGGCGGTGAAGAGCGGGACGGGGGCGCGCCTGGCCGACTCCGCGCGCCTGCTGGGCATCACCTACGACGTGCTCGAGGGCACCGAGAGTGCCGTCGACCACTGGCGGGTGAGCGTCTTCCCGACCACGTTCGTGATCGGCAGCAACGGCAAGATCGCGGCCAGTCGCGTGGGCACCGTCGACGCCGGCGACCTGGAATCGATGGTGGGCCAGGCGCGCGGCGGCTGAACGCTGGCGCGCGATCACTGGCCGGCGAGCACCCAGGCGTACCCCTGTTCGATGATCCCCAACGCCCCCGTTCCCGCCTCGAAGATGGCGGTGGCGGACCGGACCGGGTCGGCATCACGGTACAGGTGGCTCCCGTCCGTGGACCACGCCTCGCCGAGGCCGTCGCCGTCGAGATCCGCGAGCAGCGTGTCGCCGCCGTGGCCGTCCACCCGTGCCGACAGGGCGGGGCAGGGGCCACCACGGAGCAGGCGGAGGTGCCCCGCCGCGCCGACCAACGCGTCGTCGATGCCGTCGCCGTCGACATCCATGCCCGCGGCGAGGCTGGCACCCAGGCCCTCGTCCGGCTCGCCGAATAGGTGCACGGTGGCGACGTCGTCAAACGCCGAAGCGCCCGAGGGCAGGGTGGTGACGACGCCCACGCGGCCCCAGCCGTAGTAGCTGTCGGGGTCGCTGGCAATCACGTCGTCGTGCCCGTCGCCATCGAGGTCCGCGCCGTCCCGTCCAGCGGGAAGGATCACCCGCGTCCACCCGACGGGCAGGGCGCTCAGCCACGCGGCGTCGTCGACGTCGAGCGAGCCCTGCAAGGGGCCGGGAAATACGGCCAGCGTGCTCCCGCCAGCGTCCGCGACGACCTTCAGCCAGACGTCGCCGGCGCCATCGCCGTCGATGTCCCCGGCCGGTCCGAGTTCGCCAGATCGGGCGAGCGTGGTGCCGTCGCCGATGGTGGCGGAGGCCACCTCGATGGCCGCGCCGCTGGCGCTCGTGTCGAGCACGACGTCGGCCACCTCGGCGTGTCCCAGGAGGACGACCGAGCCGCCGGCGCCGCTTGCTCCCCCGTGGACGAGGTGGGAGAGACCGCTCACCGTGGCGCCTGCGTGCTCGCCAAAGGCGACGGCCTCCTCGCCGCCCAGAGCCCACCCACTCGGGGGCTCGGTGCAACTACCTGCTTCGAACACCACAAGTTCGGACACGTCCGTGGCCACGCGGGTGTCGGCAGGGAAGTCGACGACGCCGTTGCAGTCGTTGTCGCGGCCGTCGCAGACGTCGGGAGCACCGGGGTACACGCCGGCAAGGGCGTCGTCGCAGTCGCCCGAAGCCGCGCTGTGGCCGTCGCCATCGCCGTCGCAAGCGAGAGCGAAGCCTCGGCCGCCATCGACGACCGCCACCCCACCGAGCGACAGGGTGGGCGGGTCGCCGACGCCGTCGCCGTCGAGGTCGACCGCCGGCGCGAGACCCCGGCTCGACAGCACCCGCTCGCCCCGCACCACGCCAAGTTCTGCGCCCTCGCGGTTGAAAGCCCGCAAGGTCGACCCGTCGCCCACGAGCAACTCGCCGTCGCCGTCGCCGTCGAGGTCGCCCCCGTCGGCCAGCGACGTGGCGCCGACGTCGAGGGTGGAAAAGTCCGACAGGCGCACGGGCGTGCCCTGGCTGAGCGACCACGCGACGTCCTCGACCACGACCAGTTGTTGGCCCAGGCCCGGCCAGGCCGCGTCGGAGGCGATGATCGAGAACCCCAGGTCGGAGGACCCCACCCGGGCGACCAGTCCCGTGCCACCACCGTAGGTGTCCATGCCGAGCAAGAGCTCGCGTCGCCCGTCGCCGTCGTCGTCGGCGCCGGAGGCGAACTGCCACGCGCCGCCACCAGTATTCACTTCGACGACCAGCGCGGCGTCGGCGAGCCGCGCCGCGGGCAGGGGGGCACCGGAGAAGACCACCACGTGCCGGTAGTACCCGATCACCAGCTCGTCGAGACCGTCGCCGTCGAGGTCCGGCGCCATCGCGAGCTGCGCGCCGGGTTGCCCGGCGAGCTCACCGCCGTCGAACCAGCCGGCCGCGAGGTTCAGGGTGGTGGCGGCGTCGATCGGGCCGGGCAGCACGATCACCCGGCCGTTGCTCTCGCCCAAGGGGGTGGTGGCGTAGGGCGCGGCGATGGCGAGGTCCACCTGGCCGTCGCCCGTGAGGTCTCGGCCGGTGGCGAGTTGGGAGCCGAAGGACGGGGATTGTCCCGTGCCTTCCACGCGCACCAGCAATTGTCCCGTCGCGTCGTAGACCTCGATGGCCCCGTCGTCCGTTGCCGTGGCGCCGGCGACGCCCAGGACGAGCAAGGGCGCCCCGCCCTCGCCCAGCAAGCCCGTGGCGGCGGTGACGGCCGGGCGGTCCAGGAGCAAGAGCCACGCGTCGTCGACGTGCCCGTTGCAGTCGTCGTCGAGGCCGTTGCAGGTCTCGCGCCCGGTGGCCATGCAGCCAGGGTCGTCCTCGGCGGCGCAGGCACCGACCTCCGGGTCGGCGTCGTCGCAGTCGGTGCCGCCGCTGGCGCCGGCGTGGAGGCAATCCAGGTCCGCGTCGGCGGCGTGCGGGCAGGCGTCGGTGACCGCGAAGCTGGCGCAGGCGCCTACCGGAGCAACCTCGCTGCCGGTGTCGGCCGAGGCGCTGTCGCCGGGCGCGGGTGTGGGCGTCCGGCAGGCGAGGAACGCGGCGACGAGGACGGTCACGGCGCTAGGGTAGCCGACAGGCGGGGGCTACTTGTGCCGGAACGTGATTCGCCCGCGGCTGAGATCGTAGGGACTGACCGCCACGGTGACGCGGTCGCCCAGCACCACGCGGATGCGGAAACGGCGGAGTTTACCCGCCAGGTGGGCGTGGACATTGGTACCCGCGTCGGTCTCCACGAGGAACGCGCCGCCGGGGAAGACTTCTTTGATTACCCCGTCGATTTCGATGAGATCGTCGCTTGCCAAGTATACCTCTCGGCGCGGCGGCTAACCGTCCGGTGCTCCCCGCACAACCAGCTACGACGCGACGCTTCGGTACGCCGCGCCCTCTTCCGCCGAGTCGGGCCGGGTTAGAACGCGCGGCTTGCCCCTGGACACTGTCTCTACCCCATGCGCTACGTCCCCGAAAACCCGCTGATCGTCCAGTCCGACCACACCCTCCTCCTCGAGACGATGGGGCCGAACTTTCGCCCGGCGCGCGATGCCCTCGTCCGGTTCGCGGAGCTGGTGAAGTCACCCGACTACGTCCACACCTACCGCGTCACGCCGCTGTCGCTGTGGAACGCGGCCAGCGCGGGGATGACCGTTGACGAGGTGCTGGGCACCTTGCAGAAGTGGGCGAAGTACGACGTGCCGCCCAACGTGCCAGTGTCCGTCCAGCAGACGATGTCGCGCTGGGGTCGGCTGCAACTCCACAAGGATCCGAGGGGACTGAAGCTGGTGGCGGCCGAGGCGGTCCTGATGCTGGAGGTGTGCTCGCTCAAGCCGGTGATGCCGCTGCTCGGCAAACGGGTCGACGACGTCACCGTGCTGGTGGATCCCAAGGATCGCGGCGAACTCAAGCAGGTGCTCACGCACGCTGGCCACCCCGTGGAGGACCTGGCCGGCTACCGCGACGGCGCGGCGCTCGAGGTCCAGCTGCTGCCGGAAACCAAGTCCGGGACGTCCTGGGGGCTCAGGGAGTACCAGCGCGACGCCGTCGATGCCTTCTTCGGCGACAGCGTGGCGCAGGGCGGCAGCGGCGTGGTGGTGCTCCCGTGCGGGGCCGGGAAGACCATGATCGGCATCGCGGCGATGGCCCGGCTGGGCATGAAGACGCTGATCCTCTGCACCAACGTCACCGCGCTCCGGCAGTGGCGAAGCGAAATAGTCGAGCGTACCTCGCTCACCGACGACGACGTTGCGGAGTACTCGGGCGAGTCCAAGGACATCCGCCCCGTCACCCTCTCGACGTACCAGATGCTCACCTTCCGGAAGTCGAAGAACGAGGAGTTCGTCCACTTCGGGATTTTCGACCGGGAGAACTGGGGCCTGGTGATCTACGACGAGGTGCACTTGCTGCCCGCGCCGATCTTCCGCGCCGTGGCGCACTTGCAGGCGCGGCGGCGCCTGGGACTCACCGCCACGCTGGTGCGCGAAGACGGAAAAGAAACCGACGTTTTCGCCCTCATCGGCCCCAAGCGGTTCGACGTACCTTGGAAGGATCTCGAACACCAGGGGTGGATCGCGGCCGCCTCCTGCACCGAGGTCCGGGTGGACTTTTCCGACGAGGACCGGTTGCGCTACGCGGTCGCCGACGACCGGGAGAAGTTCCGCGTCGCGAGCTCGAATGCCAAGAAGTTGCCGGTGATCGAGGAGTTGTTGGCCCAGCACGGCGAGGACCGCGTCTTGATTCTCGGGATGTACGTCGACCAGCTCGACTGGCTCTCCCGGCGGCTCGGTTTCCCCCTCATCGAGGGCAAGACGCCGCAAAAGCGGCGCGACGAGCTCTTTGAGCGCTTCCGAAAGGGCGATGAGCGGGTGCTGGTGATTTCCAAGGTCGGGAACTTCTCGGTGGATCTTCCCGACGCGAACGTGGCGATCCAGGTCAGCGGGACCTGGGGGAGCCGCCAGGAAGAAGCGCAGCGGCTTGGACGCATCCTCCGCCC
>CAYHRZ010000067.1:0-15003 GCA_964359125.1 uncultured Klebsiella sp.
CGACTTCATGGAACTCTACGTCGGCGTCGGCGCGGCCCGGGTGCGGGACCTGTTCAAGAACGCGGCGGAGCGCGCACCCTGCATCGTGTTCATCGACGAGATCGACGCCATCGGCAAGGCGCGGTCAGCGGGCGTACCGGGGGGCGGGGAGGGCGAGCGCGACCAGACGCTGAACCAGTTGCTGGTCGAGATGGATGGTTTCGACGGCCGCAAGGGCATCATCCTCATGGCGGCGACCAACCGCCCCGACACGCTGGATCCAGCGCTACTCCGCCCCGGGCGCTTCGACCGCCAGGTGTTGGTCGACCGGCCCGACGTACGCGGCCGTGAAGCGATCCTGAAGGTACACGCCGACAAGATCAAGTTGGCGGCCGAGGTGGATCTCAAGCGCATCGCCCAGCTCACCCCCGGTTTCGTCGGCGCGGACCTCGCGACGGCCCTCAACGAGTCGGCGCTGCTGGCCGTTCGTCGTGACCGCGACGCGGTTCGTCAGGTCGACATCGAAGACGCGGTGGAGCGCATCGCCCTGGGCCTCGAGCGGCGCTCCCGCCGACTCAGCGACGAGGAACGCCGCATGACGGCGATCCACGAGGCGGGCCACGCGATCGTGAGCGCGGGGAGCCCCGGCGGCATGCCCGTCCAGAAGGTGACGATCATCCCGCGTGGAGCCGGGGCGCTGGGCTTCACGCTCTACCGCGCCGACGAGGAGCGATTCACGCAGAGTCGCGAAGAGCTCGTGGCGATGATGGTGAGCGCCTTTGGCGGGAGGGCGGCCGAGGAGTTGGTCTTCGGCCACTTCAACACCGGCGCCGCCAACGACATCGCGCAGGCCTCCGACATCGCCCGCCGGATGGTCACGGAGCTCGGCATGAGCGAGGTGCTCGGCCCCATCAACTACGCCGGGGAGCGTCGTAACCCCTTCGGATTCGGCGGCCGCACCCGTGAGTTCGAGGTATCCGCCGACGCCGCGCGGATTATCGACAGCGAGGTTCGCAAGCTCATCGAGCAGGCGCAGGACCGCGCGCGCGCGCTGGTCCAGCGCAACCGCGACATCCTCGACGAGATGGCCGAGGCGCTGCTCAAAGAAGAGACGCTCTCGGGCGAGCGACTCAACGAGGTGCTCGGCCGGGTTCGCCGAGTGGAGTTGGCCGCCAGCTAGACGACCCGTCCTCCGGGCGTGCCAGGACGATGTCAACGTGGTGTAGCATCGCACCTGGAGGTGCCTGATGCTCCTGGCGATCACCCTGGCCGTGGCCGACGAGGGCATGTGGCTGCCGGAACAAGTTCCCGCCATGGCGGATCCGCTGCGCGCGGCGGGGCTGGGCGTGGACCCCGCCGTGCTGGCCGACCCCGCAGGCCGCGTCCTGGGGGGCGTGGTGTCGCTGGGCCACTGCACGGCCTCGTTCGTCTCCAACGACGGGCTCCTGCTCACCAACGGGCACTGCGTCGCGGACTACCTGGAACACGCCTCGGACCCGCAGCACGACTACCGAATGGAGGGCTACCTCGCCTCGGACCGCCGGAAAGAGCTACCCGCCGGCCCGACAGCGCGGGCCTGGGTCACGGAGAGTATCGAAGACGTCACGGCCAAGGTGCTGGGCAAGCTCCCGGCCAAGCTCGACGACCGCAACCGCGTGGAAGCGGTCCAGAAGGTCGCTAGCGGCCTCGTCGCGAGCTGCGAGAAGCAGGCGGGGCGGCGTTGCCAGGTGCTCCCGGTCTACGAGGGACAACAGTGGCGGCTGGTCACCCGCCGCGAGATCCGCGACCTCCGCGTGGTCTACGCCCCCCCCGAGACGGTGTACGCCTTCGGGGGCGACGCCGACAACTGGCAGTGGCCGAGGCACTGCGGTGACTTTGCGCTGTTGCGCGCCTGGGCGGCGCCCGACGGCTCGGCTGCGCCCTACGCGGCCGAGAACATCCCCTTCACGCCCGAGCACTACCTCCGCGTGCGCCCCGCCGGTGCCCGGCCGGGCGAGTTCGTCATGATCGCGGGGTACCCGGCGGCCACCTACCGGTGGCGCACCGCCGAGGAAGCCCGACATGCCGCCGAGGTGCGCTACCCCTTCGGCGCGGAGATGCTGGGCGCGCTTTTCCAGAGCGCGCAGCAGGCGGCGCTGAGCAGTCCCCAGAGCGCCCTTCGCCTCGGCCCAACACTGTTCCGGTACGCGAACGCGCGCAAGAACTACCTCGGGATGATCGACAACTTCGGCCGCTCCGACATCGTGCGCGCCAAGGAGCGCCAGCAGGCCGACCTCGAGGCGTGGATTGCCGCCGACGCACGCCGCGCGCCCTACGGCGCGGTGTTGTCCGAGCTGAAGAAGGTGGTCACCGACGACGTCTCGACTTGGCGCCGGGACCGCGTCGTCAACGCCCTGGTGCAGACCCCGCTCCTACTGGCCACCGCCGTCACCGCGTACCGCTACGCCTTCGAGCAACAGTTCCCGGATGCGTCGCGCGACCCAGGCTTCCAGGCCCGCGACCGCGCCGACATCGCCGACCGGTTCCGCTCCTACGACGTCCTGCTCGACCCGCCCTCCGACGCGGCGTTGATGAACCGCATCCTGGTGCTGGCGACCAACCTGCCGCCGCGCGAGCGCATCCCGCCGGTCGACAAGTGGCTGGCCGACCAGGGCGGCGTGATCGCCGCCGTCGACGCGCTGTACACCAGCAAGACGCTGCTGTCGGTCGATGCGCGGCTCAAGCTGCTGACCATGTCGCAGCCGGAACTGGAGCGGTCCGCCGACCCTTGGGTGCGACTGGCGGTGGCCCTCGACACCTGGCACCGGGGCGTCCGCGCCGAGAAACGCGTGCTCGACGGCGCCCTCGCCCGGCTGCGCCCGATCTACATGGACGCCCTCGTGAAGATGCGCCCGGGCGCGGTGTACCCCGAGGCCAACGGCACCCTGCGCCTCTCCTTCGGTCGCGTCGAGGGCTACACGCCCGAGGACGGCGCCCTGGCTCTCCCGCAGACCACGCTCGCGGGCATGTCGCGTAAGGTCCGCGGGTCGCCGTTCGACGCCCCGCTGCGCGTGCTCGAGGAGGTGCCCGCCGCGCCGCGGACCCGCTGGTCCGACCCGTCGCTGGGCGACGTGCCGGTGAACTTCACCACGACCGTCGACAACACCAACGGCAACTCCGGCTCGCCCACGCTCAACGCCCAAGGCGAGATCGTGGGCATCGTCTTCGACCGCAACTGGGAAGCGGTCGCCGCCGACTGGCGCTACGACCCGTCTCTGACGCGCTCCATCCACGTCGACATCCGCTACCTCCTCTGGATGCTCGACCGCGTCGAGCGCGCCCCGGTGCTGCTCAACGAACTCGGCGCGCGGAGCTCCGATCCTGGGGTCGGAGGTTAAGCGTTAAGCCTTTCCGCCGGCCCCGGCCCGCCAGCCGGAGGGGCCCCGGGCGTTAGGAGCCCGGCCCCACCGGAGCCCCCATGCGCGACCTGCGCGCTTTCCTCGACCTGCTGCGACGCGAGCGGCAGGTGGTCGACATCGAAGCCGAGTGTGACCCGGTCCTGGAGATCCCGGAGATCCACCGGCGGGTGATCGCGGCGGGCGGCCCGGCCCTGTTCTTCAAGCACCCACGGGGCGCCGACTTCCCGGCCGTCACCAACCTCTTCGGTACAAAGCGCCGCGTGGACCTGGCCTTCGGCCCCCGGGCCAACGCCTTCATCAAGCGGGCCGCCGGCCTGCCCCACGAACTGGTGCCCCCCTCGCTGGGCAAGCTCTGGGGCCTCCGCGACTTCGCCTGGGAAGCCATGAGCGTGGGCATGAAGACGGTCGGTTCGGGACCGGTGACGGAGGTGTCGACCGCCCCCAACCTCACCCGCTTGCCGATGCTCCACTGCTGGCAGAAGGACGGAGGGGCCTTCGTGACCCTGCCCCTGGTCTACACCGAGCACCCCGACACGGGCGTTCACAACCTCGGCATGTACCGGGTCCAACGCTTCGCCGACGACGCCACCGGCATCCACTGGCAGATTGGCAAGGGCGGCGGATTTCATTACTCGGTGGCCGAGTCTCGCGGCCAGGCCCTCCCGCTCAACCTGTTCATCGGCGGCCCCCCCGCGCTCATCGCGGGCGCCATCGCGCCGCTCCCGGAAAACGTGCCGGAGTTGCTCCTCACTTCGCTGTTGCTCGGGGAGCCTGTCCGCCGGGTGCAGAACCCCAGCGGGCCGCTACCCATCGTCGCCGACGCCGAGTTCGCCGTCGTCGGCGAGGTCGCCCCCGGCGTGCGTCGCCCGGAGGGACCCTTCGGCGACCACTACGGCTACTACTCGCTGCAACACGACTACCCGGTGTTCCAAGTCCGCCGGGTATTCCACCGCAAGGACGCCATCTTCCCCGCCACGGTGGTCGGCAAGCCGCGGCAGGAAGACTTCTTCCTGGGCGACTGGCTGCAGGACCTCCTCTCGCCCCTCTTCCCGGTGGTGATGCCCGCCGTGCGGAGCCTCTGGAGCTACGGGGAGACCGGCTACCACTCGCTGTCTGCCGCCGTGGTGTGGGAACGCTACGGCCGGGAGGCCATGGCAAGCGCGTTTCGCATCCTCGGCGAGGGGCAGTTGTCGCTCACCAAGTTCCTCCTCGTCCTCGACACCCCAGTGGATCTCCGCGACTTCAAGCCGGTCCTCGAGACGCTGCTCGCCCGCTTCAACCCGGAGACCGACCTGTACATCTTCAGCAACCTGTCGATGGACACCCTCGACTACTGCGGTCCCGCCGTCAACGAGGGGAGCAAGGCCATCATGGTGGGCGTAGGCGCCGCTGTCCGCGAACTACCCCGGCAGTTCCAAGGGGACCTGCCCTGGGGCTGCACCACGGCCCGGGTGTACTGCGGCGGCTGCCTAGTACTCTCCGGTCCCGCCTATACCGCCGACCCAGCCGCGGCGTCGCGAGTGGCCCAGCACGCCGCCCTGGCCGGGTGGCCGATGGTCGTCCTGGTCGACGACGCCGACCGTACCTGCGCCACCGACGCCCGCTTCTTGTGGACGACGTTCACGAGAATGGAGCCGGCCGCCGACCTCCACGGCGCCCGGAGAATCCACCGCAACCACGTGGTGTTTTCCGGACCGGTCGTCGTCGACGCGCGGATGAAGCCGACGTACCCCGAGGAGCTCTTCTGCGACGCGGACACGGCGGCGTTGGTATCGCGACGCTGGGCTGAGTACTTCCCGGGGGGCGGCGTGGAGATGGGCAACAGCGACGAGGGACACCTCGACCGCTAGCGTCCCCTGCCCGATACCCCTTGCCGACCCCCCCACTCCGCGGCTAGATGAATGAGGATTCATTCACCCCGGAGCACCCCTTGTCTGCGACCTCCTACAAAGCCGACCTCCGCGACATCAAGTTCGTCCTCTTCGAGCAGATGAGGGCGCACGAGCAGCTGGCCTCGGTGGCCCGGTACAAGGACTTCGACCGCGACATGTACGAGGCCGTGCTCGACATGGGTCGCGACCTGGCCGAGCAGGTGCTGGGCCCCGTCAACAAGGTGGGCGACCGCGAGGGCGTGAAGCTCGACAGCGAGGGCAACGTCACGACGCCCGCGTGCTTCAAGGATGCCTACCGGGCGCTGGCCGAGTCGGGGCTGATCGGCGCCTCGTTGCCCCCGGAGTTCGGCGGGCAGGGCCTGCCCCACGTGGTCGACATCGCCACCCACGAGATGACCAGCGGCGCGGCGATGGCCTTCAACATGTACCCGGGCCTCACCCGCGCGGCGGCCAACCTGCTCACGTGGCCCGACGCCCCGGCGTGGATCCGCGAGACCGCGGTCACGCGGATGCTCGGCGGGCAGTGGGGCGGCACCATGTGCCTCACCGAGGCTAACGCCGGCACCAGCGTGGGCGACAACCGGGCCAGCGCGGTGCCCACCGAGGCCGACGGCGTGTACCACCTCACGGGGGAGAAGGTGTTCATCTCCGGCGCGGACCAGGACCTGGTGTCCAACATCCTGCACATGGTGCTCGCGCGCACGCCCGGGGCGCCCCCGGGGACGAAGGGACTGTCGATGTTCATCGTCCCGAAGTTCATGTTCGACGCCCAGGGCAACCTCGGCGCGCGTAACGACGCCAAGGTGGTCGGCATCGAGCACAAGATGGGCATCAACGGCAGCGCCACCTGTACGCTCGCGCTGGGCACCAACGGCCCCTGCGTGGGGTACCTCTACGGGGGCGAGCACCAGGGCATGGAGATCATGTTCCGGATGATGAACGAGGCGCGCATCGGGGTGGGCATCCAGGCCCTTGGCTTGGCCAGCGCGGCCTACCAGAACGCCTTGGCCTACGCCAAGGACCGTGTCCAGGGCTCGGCGGTGGAGCACTTCCGCGAGGCCGATCCGCCGCGGATCACCATCAACAAGCACCCCGACGTCCGGCGCAACCTGATGATGATGAAGTGCCAGGTCGAGGCGATGCGCTCGCTGATCTACAGCGTGGCCAACCGCCTGGATCGCACCGAGCACGGCGACGAGTCGGAGAAGGAGTACCTGCTCGGCCTGGTCGAGTTGATGACCCCGATCATCAAGGCCCACTGCTCCGACGTGTCGTTCAGCGTGTGCTCCACCGCCGTCCAGGTGTTCGGCGGCTACGGCTACATCGGCGAATACCCGGTGGAGCAACACCTGCGCGACAGCAAGATCATGGCGATCTACGAGGGCACCAACGGTATCCAGGCCATGGACATGCTCGGCCGGAAGATGCGCAAGGGCCAGGGCATGCTGTTCATGAGCTGGCTCAACGAGGCCAACATGGAGTTGGAGCGTTGCCGCGGCAACGGCGCCATGGCCGACGAGGTGGCGGCGCTGGAACGCGCTCGGGACCAGTTGGGACAAACCGCGATGTACCTGGGTGGCCTCGGCGCCTCGGGCAACCTCCGTGGCGCGATGGTCCAGGCCACGCCGTTCCTCGAGCTGTTTGGCATCGTTGCCCTGGGCCTCCACAGCTTGTGGCAGGCGCGGGTGGCCCACGAGGCCATCACCGACGGCAGCAACGGCGCCGACGCCAAGTTCTACCGGGGCAAGGTGGCTAACGCCAAGTTCTACGCGAAGAACATCCTGCCGCGAGCCACGGCCATCGCCAAGTCGATCCAGACCGGCGACGAGAGCTGCCTGGAAGACGGCCTCTTCGACTAGCGGCGGTCGGCCCTCCGGGCCTCTCGTCGATCCCTGCCCCAGCTACCGCCGCTCGACGTGCGCGCGCATGCAGCCCGCCACCACCGTTTCCCAGGGCTGGCAGCCCACGATTCGGACCGGCCGCGCGCCGCTCGTGGGCGGCGGGTCGCCGGGCGACCAGCCCGCGGGCAGGATGAAGTAGGTCGGGATGCCCGAAACGCCCCAGCGTTGCGCTTCTTCTCCCATGGCGTGCACGCGGGCAAGCATCGGCGCCGAGTCGGCCGCCCCGAGCGCCGCTACCGGATCCATGCCCGCGGCCGAGGCGACCTCCGCCAGCACGTCGGCGGCCTCGATGTCGCGACCGTCCTGCCAGTGGGCGTCCATCGCGCCCGCCCGGAAGGCGTCGAGCTTGCCCTGGTCGCGCGCGAACTCGGCCATCGCCAGCGCACGGCGGGTGTTGGGGACGTGCTCCGAGAATCGCATGGTCACGCCGAAACCCTCGGCAAACCGCGCGAGCTGGCCTTGCGCCGCCGACAGGTCGCGACCGGGAAACATCGCCGACAACGCCATTCCCCCCGGCGGGGTGCGCGGGTGCAACTCGAAGCCCTTCCACTCGAAGGCGAGGTTGAAAGACTCGACGACCCGGTCGAGTACGCCGCGCTCGGCGACGTGGCAGTAGGGTCAGACGAAGTCGCTGAAGAAGACGAGGCGGGCGGTCATGCACCGCCCTATCACCGTGAGCAGGCCACGACGGCGACGGTGGCGCCGGGCAACGAGCAGGGACCATCGCAACCGCAGGTCACCTCGCCGAGGTCGTCGTCGTCGGCGTCGTCGGGGGTGGGGAGTCGGAGGAGGATGTCGTGGGATCGCCCCTCGTCGGACGATGAGCCCTCCACGAGCGCGTCGCGCTCCACCACCCGCAACCGGAATGGACCACAACCAGCGCCCGACGGGGCCGCGTGGACACAGGCGAGGCCCGGCGTGCAGTACAGCGGCGCTTCGCCCACGATCCAAGCCCCGATCTCCGGCACGCCGTCCGGGTCCCACGGCATCCCGTCGGGCCGGGCTGGGTCGAGAACGACCTTGATGCAGGCGCGCTCCACGACTTCGAGCACCGCCTCGACCTTGGCCGCGCCCCCGGCCGAGAACGTCATCGTCGTCACTCCCGCCTTGCGGGCTCGCCCCTGGGCATCGACGACGGCGGGGTCGGCGCTCGTCCACGCCACCCGCAGCCCCTGCTCGGGACGCCCGGCGGCATCGAGGGCCTGCACCATCCCGCGCGCGTCGCGTCGTTCCCCGACCACCAACCTCAGCCGGGGCTCGACCAGCCGGAGCGCGGCGACGTACTCGCAGTGTGCCCGGACGTGTTCCTCGAGCCCCGCCGCCCGCACGACGACCTCCACCGCACCAGAGCCGTCGCACCACACTTCACCTCGTTCCACGTGCGCGGCCCCGGTCGACGAGAGGCGGACCGGCACCGCGCGGAGCTCGCGCCCCTCGGCGTCGAGCACCGCCGCCGCGACGCGGTGCGGCCCTCGGCCGACGAATCGCTGGACCGGGTCGACGACCAGCGAGGCGACAGGTCCCTCGGTGCACGCGAGGATCCAGAGCAGCGGTGCCACCTCGGCCCCGTAGCCCCAGTTCCGCAGCCGAGCGACGCGGGACGCCGACCCACCGAGCCGCAGGCCGCCGGTGATGCTCGCTACAACCCGCGTCGCCGCGTGATACGACGGGCCCACCGCTCATGGCACCCCCCGCGCCGCTCCGCTTCTTGCGGCAATCCATCTCGCAGGCCCAAACCGTCGGGGCTCTGTGGCCCAGCAGCCGGGGCCTCTCCCGCGCGATGGTGGAACCGGTGTTTGCTCACGCCCACACCCGCCGCGAGCCCCTGCGCGTCCTGGAGATCGGCGCCGGCGTGGGTCCGGTCACCGAGGAGTTGGTGTCGCGCTTGCTCCCTGGGGATCGCCTGGACGTGGTGGAACTCAACCCCGAGTTCTGCGCCGTCCTCCGCGAACGCTTCGGCGCCGCCGCGATTGTCCCCACGGTGTACCAGGTGAGCATCACCGAGTTCAACCCCGGTATTCGCTACCATCACATCGTCAGCGGCCTGCCGCTGGCCAACTTCCCGGCCCAGTTGGTCGAGGCTGCCTACCAGCGGATCTTCGACCTCCTCGAACCCACCGGGACCTTCGTGATGTTCGAACACGTGCTCGGGCGCGAGCTCCTCAACACCTTCACCGCCGGCGAGGCCCGCGACCGCATCGCACGCATCTTGCAGATCGAGGCCGATTTGGAGCCGCTGGTGGTGAGCAGCAAGACGGTCCCGATCAACATGCCGCCCGCGCGCGTCGTCGTACGCCGTCACCCCGAGGCGGGGCGAGGGCAAAGCTAGGGGCCCGCGAGAATCGCCCCTCGGGTCCACCACTCCCGCTGCCGCGCTACGATCCGGGTGCGCCCCCGGAGTCCGCCGTGCTTTCCACCCTGCTGCTGTTCGTCGCCGCCTGCACCGACGGAGGCGACGCCCTCGCCCAAGTCGACGCGCGGTACGCCGACATCTCCCTCAGCCTGGCCGCGGCCGAGCGCGACACCACCCGAAACGTCCACAACAAGGACGCCCGCCGCCGCAAGGCCGAGGCCGAGGGACGCAAGGTGGCGTTCTTCGCCGACCCCGAGGTGAAGGCGGCCATCGACGCCGCGACCAAGGCCGCCGAGGGCACGTCGCTCCGCGCCCGGGGCGACGGCTACGCCCGCGACGCGCTGGTGAACCGGGCCTGGACCGAAGCGGACCGTGCCGAGGAAACGCGCCTCCTGGGCGCGCTCGACGAGGCGGCCTCGCAGACCGCGGAGTGGTTCTCCCCCGTAGGACAGAAGGTGGTGCTCAACCGGGCCTGGGCCGAGGTGAGCAAGGAGGCCGACAGTCTCGACGACGCCGCCCGGCAGGACCTCGCCCGCGCCTTCGCCCGTCACCGGATGCGGCTGGCGGGCGCGGACCTCCAAGCCCTGGTCAAGCTACGCAACGACGTGGCCAAGCGCGCCGGCCACGAGAACTACTGGAAGCTCTCGCTGGCCGCCCAAGGACTCGACGAGCCCGACCTGGAAGCGGTGATCACCGACCTCGGCGGCGTCGTGACGCCCTTCTACCAGGCCGACCTGGGCGCCATCGCCGCCCTGGGACAAGCCGACGACTTTGCCAACCACCCCCGCCTCCGCCGCCTGGCGGGCCTCGACGCCGACCACGACCGCGCCGAGGCGTTCTTCGACGCGGACTTGGCGGAGGACCGGGTGGTCACCGCCTACCGTGACATGGGATTCGACACCTCGAACCTCCAGCTCTACACCGGACCTTCGCGAATGGTGCGCCCAGGCGTGTACGGCTTCGCGATCGCGCCGCCGAAGTTCGTGGCGATCGTGCTCAGCGTCGACGAGCGCTGGAGCGCCTGGCCCTACGAGGCCCTGGTCCACGAGGTGGGCCACGCGGCGTGGTGGATGAACCTCAGCCCCGAGGCGGCGCAGAGCCCGCAAACCTGGAGCCCCGAGCCCTCCTGGTTCGAGGGTTTCGCCCAGTTCTTCGAGCGTATCCTGGTGGATCCCGCCTTCACCGCCAAGTACGTGCCCGAGCTGCCCGAGGCCGAGCGCGAGCCCTTCCGGGCCGGCCGCGTGCGCGAGGTCGCCGAGGGCATCGTCGACGCGATCGTCACCACCCGGGCGGAGCGCAAGCTCTACGAGGATCCCAGCGACGTGCTCGGCGCCTGCCGCCTGGCCGCCGAGACCCGCGCCCAGCTCACCGGGGCGCCGCTCCCCCCGGCCGACGGCGACCCCTACGACAGCGCGCTGCTCAGCGGCCTGCTCTGGCACTACCCGGCCTACAGCCCGAACTACCTCTACGCCTACATGACCGAGGCCCGGCTCTGGGACAGCGTCAGCGCGGCGGTGGGCAACCCCGTCGCGAACGCGAAACTTGCGCCCTTCCTCGTGGACAAGCTGATCCACCAGCCGGTCACCGTGCCCTTCGCGCGGCGACTCGACGCCATCGCCCCCGGTGAGCGTACCGCACCGCTGAAGTCGTACCTGGGCGCGCGGTAGCGCCTACTCGAAGGCCGGGATCCCCGTGATCCACCGGCCGATGATCAGGTTGTGGATGTCGTGGGTGCCCTCGTAGGTCTTCACCGACTCGAGGTTCGCCATGTGGCGCATCACCGGGTACTCATCGAGAATGCCGTTGGCACCGTGGATATCGCGGGCTTCCCGGGCGATCTGCAGGGCGATGTCCACGTTGTTCATCTTCGCCAGCGACACCTGCTCGGGGATCAGCGTGCCGTTGTCCTTCATCCGCCCCAGCTGCAACGCGAGCAACTGTCCCTTGGTGATCTCGCGCAGCATCCACGCGAGCTTGTTCTGCACCAGTTGGTAGCTGGCGATGGGCTTGTCGAACTGGATCCGGCTCAAGCTGTACTCGCGAGCGCTGTGGAAACAGCTCATCGCCGCGCCCAGGGCACCCCACGCGATGCCGTAGCGCGCGTTGTTCAGGCAGGAGAAGGGCCCCTTCAGCCCGGCGACGTGCGGGAGCAAGCGGTCCTTGGGGATCCGGCAATCCTGGAACACCAGTTCGCTGGTGACGCTGGCCTTGAGGGAGTGCTTGCCCTTCATTTCCGGCGCGGAGAACCCCGGATCGCCCTTCTCGACGATGAAGCCCCGGATCACCCCGTCGAGCTTCGCCCACACCACGGCGAGGTCGGAGATCGTCCCGTTGGTGATCCACATCTTCGCGCCGTTGAGGACGTAGCTGTCGCCGTCGTCGACCGCGCGGGTCACCATCCCGCCCGGGTTGGACCCGAAGTCGGGCTCGGTGAGCCCGAAGCAGCCGATGAACTCGCCCGCCGCCATCTTGGGCAAGTATTTCTGCTTTTGCGCCTCGGTCCCGTGCTTCCAGATCGGGAACATCACCAGCGAACCCTGCACCGACGCGAAGGAGCGGATGCCACTGTCGCCGCGCTCCAGTTCCTGGCACACCAGCCCATAGGCCACGTTGCTCATGCCCGCGCACCCGTAGCCGTGCAGGTTGACGCCCAGGAGCCCCATCTCGCCCATCTGCTTGACCAACGGCATCGGGAAGGTGCCCGCGCGACAGTGACCCTCGATCACTGGGATCACGTTGTCTTCCACCCAGCCGCGCACCAACTCGCGAACCGCCTTCTCCTCGCCGGAGAGCAGAGAGTCGAGATTGTAGAAGTCTACACCGTCGAACTTGCGCATGATTACACCGGGGCGAGGGCGTTGAGGGACTCGGCAAAGATGTTGACTGCGGTCTGGGCCTCGTCGGGCGACAGCGTGAGGCCTGGGCAGAATCGAACGGTGTTCTGGCCGCAGCCGAGGATCACCATGCCGCCGCGGTGGAAGCAGTCCATCACCAGCGTGTTGCGAAACTCGGAGGCCCGCGCCTTGGATGTGCGGTCCAGGACCAGTTCCACGCCCACCATCAGCCCCTTGCCGCGGATGTCGCCCACCATGGGGTGACCACCCACCGCGTCCTGGAGCATGGCGACGAGTTGTGCCCCGACGGTGTTGGCGTTGTCGAGCAGCGACTCCTCGAGCAAGTCGAGGGTCGCGTGCGCGGCGGCGCAGGCCACGGGGTTGCCACCGAAGGTGCTGGCGTGGGAGCCCGGCTTCCACGACATCAGGCGGGTGCTGGCGATGGTGGCCGAGAGCGGCATGCCGCTGGCCAGTCCCTTGGCGAGGGTGATGATGTCGGGTTTGACGCCGAAGTGCTCGTGGGCGAACATCTTCCCGGCGCGACCCATCCCGCTCTGCACCTCGTCGAACACCAGCAGGATGCCGTGGCGGTCGCACAGGGTCCGCAGCGAGGGCAACCAGTCCGCAGGCGGCACGATGTAGCCGCCCTCGCCCTGGATGGGCTCCACGAACAGCGCGGCGACGTCCTCGGGCGGACAGATGGTGCGGAAGAGGTTGTCGAGGATGTCGAGGCAGGCGGCGGTGGCGCCCGGCCCCATGCGGTAGGGGTCCGGGTACACGGCGTGCGTGACGGGCAAGAACGGGCCGAAGCCCTCCCGCTGCCGCGCCTTGGAGGCCGTGAGCGACATCGCCCCCAGGGTGCGCCCGTGGAACGCGTCGAGAAAGGCGACGAAGTGCTTACGACCGGTGTAGTACCGGGCCAGCTTCATCGCCGCCTCGTTGGCCTCGGTGCCGGAGTTGCCGAAGTACACGCGGCAGCCGTCGCCGGTGACCGGCTGCATGGCCACCAGCCGGTCGGCCAGGCGCCCCTGCACCGGGTAGTAGAAGTCGGTACCGCTCATGTGGATGAGCTTGGCGGCCTGCGCCTGGATCGCGGCCACCACCCTCGGGTGGCAGTGCCCGGTCGAGGTGACCGCGATGCCTGCCGACATGTCGAGGAACTCGTTGCCGTCGGGATCGACAATCCACACGCCCTCGGCCCGTTCGGCCACCAGGGGGTGGTCGCGCGTGTAGCTCGGCGAGACCGCGACGTCGCTGCGCTGGATGAGGGCGCGGGCCTGCGGTCCAGGTAGCTCGGTGCGCAGGAGAGGACGGCGCGGCACTGGGGCTCCCGGGGAAAGCCGGCGTCTATCGGGTGCGCCCCCTCCCCGCTACCGTCGGCGCAGCGCCCACACCGTCGAGTCGAGCTTCTCCGCCGACAGTCCTCGCGACCGGCCCTCGGCCCTCCAATGCCGCCAGCGCAGGGTGATCCCCCCAACCTGCGACCACCGAGCACCACGGGCCTCGGTGACGAGGCGTCCTCCGGGAGCCAGCAAGCGGGCGTAGTGGTCCATCATGCCCGAGAAGTGGGCCCGGCAACAGGCGAAGCTCCCGGGGTTGTTGTCGACCACGACATCGAAGGGTCCCGGCAGCGTGCCGAGGCCTGGGCCGTACTTGTTGACCATGGAAACACGGTAGTTGGCCAGCGGGGGCGCCGCTGCCACCTCGGCCTGGACGACGGTGATGCCCTCGATCCACGCCACCCGAGGGGACAGTTGCCGCGCGACGGCCGAGGCACCGACGCCGACGTGGAGCAGGCGCGCCCCGGCGGGGACGAGCGGCTCCAGCACCGCGAGCAGGTGGACCTGGTCCGGCGACACCTGCTCGGCGAACGACACGTCGCGGTAGACCGCGGGGGGATCGAGGGCCCCGCAGTGGTGGGGGCAGGGATGCAGAAACCTGCGGATCACAGGTGCCTAGCGACGAGCGCGGCGATGGCGCGGTGGCCGTCGGGACCGGGGTGCTCCCAGTCCGTGGCGTTCGACGGGGGCGAGGGGGCCGACAGGGCTCCGCGGGCGTCGACCAGCGGCACCCCCACCGCCGTCGCGTCGTCGACCAGGCGCTGCGTCCACCCCGTCGCCAACTCGCACCGCTCACGCGGGGCGCCGAACGCCACGCAGCCGTCGACACCCTGCGCGAGGGCGTGGGGCGCCAGTACCACCACGAGGAACGGCACTCCGCGGGCGCGACAGTCCTCCTCGATGCCGGTGAGCGCCTCGCGGAAAAACCCCTCGACCGGCTGGAAGTTCCACTCGTCCCGGTGCGCCCGGCCGTCGAGGGCCCGCCAGGCCGCGGAGTGTCGCCAGGGCCACCGCTGCGCCGCCAGCCACACCAGGAACGGCGGCTCGCCGACGGTGATGCCGCGGGTCGGCACGTGATCGTTCCAGTAGGCGCCCAGCAGGACCTGGTCGGGGTGGAATGCCCAGACCTCGGGCAAGGTGGCCCAGGACTGGCGCGCGTCGTAGCCGTACGTGCTGAAGTTGAGCACCTCCACGGCCGGGGTAGCGCTGGGCACCACCGTCACCCGCCAGCCCCGCCGGGCCAGGAGACGCAGGATGTTCCGCTTGAGGCCACAGTCCAGGGCCACCAGATGATAGGCAGTCTCCC
>CAYHRZ010000068.1:0-12975 GCA_964359125.1 uncultured Klebsiella sp.
GGGCGTCGGCCATCACCGCGCTCGGCGTGGCCGCGCTCGCCGCGGGCCTCGCCACCGACGGCGACCGGCGCCTCGGGTGGGCCGCGGTCGCCGCCGTGCTGGGGGAAGCGGCCATCCGGCTCCACTGACCGACCAGGCCGAGTTCGACACTCGCCTCAGGCCGAGGCGACCGGCTCCACCGGCACGAGCGTACCGTCGTCGGCCACCCTGAACTGCGGGCTTTCACCGCCGAACACGTAGACAACAATGCCATGCGGGATCCGCGACGCGAGGGCCTCGAGGGCCGCGCGGTGCGACAGGCCGCCGGCCCCTTCCACCCGCCCGGTGACGACGACCACCAGGGCCGTACCGCGCCCCCGCAGCGCCTTCAGGGAGGCGAGCACGTCGTCGATCGCCACCCGCCCGGGGCCCACCGGGAAAACCGTCCCGTGCGGCACCTCGATCGCCGGCGGGCGCCCCGCGAGCACCACGCGGCACGACGCGGCCAGGGCCCGGACGAGTCGCTCGGAGTCGCCCTCCACCCACACCAGTCCCTCGCCGCGCAGGCGGGGACGGGCCCCGGGGACCGCGCTGGGGTCCGCCGCCCCTCGGTGGCCGCCCGCCAGCAGCCAGCCCAACAGCGCGAGCGCCCCGAGCCACCCGCCGAGGTACGACCTCGAACCGAGCCACTCGGCCAGCCCCTCGCCGCCGGCCACCGTGCCGCTCGAGGCCTGCCCACCCGCGTGGTGCGCACCCGTGCCGGCGCCGCCGGACGGCCCGCTCCCACCACGCTCGCCGCCCTCGCCCGGGGCCGGGGCGCCCGGGTCGCCACCTGCCCCGGGGCCGCCGCCCGCCCCCGGGTTCGGACCCGACGACGGTGGGCGCGCGTCGACCAGCACCAGCCCGCCCTCGGCGGTAGGGGCGAAGGAGAGCGTGGGTTCCCGGGGGTTCGGCGCCGTGAGGCGGCCCACCCAGGTCCGGGCGCCGTCGGTGAGCGTGACGTCGTACTCCGGGCCCACGAGGTCGCGGCCCGCGCCGCTCCACACGCCGTCGCCGCCGCTCATGTCGGCCTCGGTGCCGTCGTCCGTCACGCCGATGGCGCTGCTCTTCCCGCTGGCGTCGGCCACGGCCACCTGCGGCGCCCCGGCGAGCAAGCCCTCGCCGTCGCGGACCATCAGCATCAGTCCACGCGGCTCCTGCGCCAGGGCAGCGAGGCAGGCGAGGATCACCGTGTCACCTCGTAGGCCCACAACGACTCGCCGCCGTCGGTGGACCGGGTGGGCGTGGGGTCGATGGCGCTCAGCGCGAGGTCCAGCCGCTCCCGGTCACCCAGCGAGAAGTAGTCCGCGTGGACCGCGACCGTGCCAAAGCCCACCTCGGCCAGGTGCGCCCGCGCGACCTCGATCTCGCCCCGGGCGAGGCTGTCGACCAGCCAGGCGCTCCACGTGACGCGGGGGCTGGCGCCGTCGTAGGTGAAGATGCAGTGATCGCCGATGGGACGCCGGTGGCCGGTCTGGTAGAAGCAGGCGGTGTTGGTGGTCCGGAGCGCCCAGGCGGGCAACCCGCCACGCTCCTCGGGCCACAGGTCCAGCACGGCACCCTCGCCGGCAAGGTAGGCCGACGGCACCACGGACGTGACCACCTGCTGGCGCCACGGCATGCGCATCACGCCCACCGCGTCGAACACCGCCACGGCAAACAGCGGGAGCGCCGCCCGACCGGCGTTGACCGCTAGCTCAGTCGCCACCCGGGCCCCCACCGCAGCGGCGCAGAGCACCCACGCCCAGCCCAGTCGCTCGGGAAAACGCAGCAGGGAGAAGCCCAGTAGTTCCCCGACGGGCCCCATCGACGCCCAGGTGTCCGCCGAGAGGCGAGGCGCCGCCGACAACAACCCGGCCAGGAACCCGGTCACCGCCACCGTGCGCCACCGCGACCTGGCCCCGAGCACCAGGGGCGCCGCCGCGACCAGCGCCAGCGCCGCTGCGGGGATGGCCGCAGACTGGTTGTGCCCGTGCACGTCGATCGACGGGGCGGGCCCGGCGATCTTCACCGCGACGAGCACCAACTGGTTGCCCAAGTCGCCGGCGCCGGCCGAGTCGCCCGTACCAGCCGCCCCACCCCCCGCCGCGAAGGCCACCACGTAGGCGCCCAGCGGCAGCACGAGTAAGACCGGCGCGGTGAGCACCGCCCGCCAGGACATCTTGCCGCGGGCGAGACCCCCGGCGAAGAAACCGACCGCGAGGAGGGTGGCGGCCAGCCCCAGCCACGCGGTCGTGACCAGCGCGAGCAGGAAGGTGACCGCCGCCAGGGCGCCGTGCCACGGCGTCCCGCCCGGCGACGTTGCCCGGTGCCAGGACAAGGCGAACAGCGGCAACCAGGGGTCGAGCAGGTGGTAGCCGTAGCCCTCGAGCATCGCCGTGCTCGCCAGGCCACAACTCACGAACGCCATCCCCGCCAGCATCGACCACGGGGCGCGGGCACCGAGCGAGCGAGCGAAGGCCTCCGTGGCCCACGCCGACGCCGTCACGCCGACCACCAACAACCAGGCGTAGAGGCGCGGGGCGGGTACGAACGCGAGCAGCTTGCCGATGACGAGCAGGGTGAAGCTGTCCGGGCGCCCGTAGCGCACGCCACCGGGGAAACCCGTCAGCGCGTCCGTGAAGTCGCCGAACAGCCGCGGCGCGGAGTCCAGGAACCACACCGTGCCCAGCGCGTCGGGCTGGTGGCCGAGCACGTTGCCGGTCACGGCGGCAGGCCACGTAATCAAGACGGCAAACGCGAACAGCGCGGCCGGTGTCCACCACGCGCGCCAACTCACGGGCCACCACCTGCCACGGGCCGGCGCGGCTGCGCGAGCCAGGCCACGTAGGTGAGCACCAGTCCGAACCACCCCAACGTGGCCGCCAACCCCGTCGACTCGGCCATGTCGACCATGCGGCCGGGCAAGGCCAGCGCGACGCGACGCGCGCGCAGGGCGGGGCTGCAGTCCAGCGCCCACACCAGCCGGTCCGTCCCCAGCGCGATGTGCTCCGGGGCCGCGACCACTTCGGTACGGGCGCCGTCGCCGACGGTGGCAAACAACTGCAACGGCAGCGTCCGGACGGCGTCGCCGGTCCACACCCCGCTGTGGACGCCGTCGCGGGGACGGTCACCGGGCACACTGCCGTCGTCGGCCAGCTTCAGGAGGCGGGCCTCGCCCAGCCACTGCGCCTCTGCCTCGACCTTCACCGTTTGCCCGGGGCAGTCGACTGCCACCTCCAGGCGCACGAGCTGGGCGGGGTCGGAGGCGACCACGAGCGCGACGAGCGGCAAAGGCAACACGGAACCTACGGTAGCACGCTCGGATCGGCGCAGGGAACCCTGGCCCCGCCAGACGTGGTACGCTCGGACTCGATGAGCAGCGGTGGGCGGCGTCCCCGGCGGCGAGACGGCGCGGCCGTACCGGACTGGGCATGGGCAACGGTGGCTGGCGCGGGCCTGCTCAGCCTGGGCTACGGCACCTGGCTGGCGCTGCAGCCCGCGGCTCCGCCCACCTTGGCCGCGGCCTCGTCGCCCACCACGCCCGCGCCCGGCGCCCCGGCCGGCGACGTGGTCTCGCCCGGCACGGTGTCGCTCACCGCCGATGCGCCCACCGCCACCGAGCAGGCAAAGTCCACGGCCGCCTGTCCCGGCTGCGACATCGTGCTGGTCACCGTGTGCTCGCTGCGGCGCGACCACGTGGGCCTCTACGGCGAGATCGAGGGGCTGACGCCCGCCCTGGACGAGCTGGCCGAGGGGGGGTACGCCTTCTCCCGGGCCTACGCCGCGTCGAACTTCACCCTCGCGGGGCTGGCGGCCACCCTCACCGGCCGCTTCGGCAGCAGCACGGGGGTGACCGGTTGGGACAAGGGCCTGGGCGCCGACGTCGCGCTACTCCCGGAGATCCTGGGTTTCTACGGCTACGAGACCGGCGCGTTCACCATCGACGCGCCCTCCGGCTTCCGCCCGGACTACGGGCTGCACCGGGGGTTCCAGCGGATGGAGGTGTTCGCGGCCCCGCGCGACACGCCCGATGGCCGCTTCCAACCCGGGGAGATCGGGCCGGGCGGCGCCTCGGCCGGTCCGGTGGTCGAGTGGCTGGAGGCCCGCACCGGCGATCGCCCCAGCTTCGCGATGTTTCACACGCGCACCGCGCACTTCCCCTTCGTGCTGAGCGACGAGGGCGCCGACGACGATCCCACGCAGATCACCAAGATGTTGTGGGAGGCGGGCATGGTGCAGGTTTCAGCCGGGCAGGCGATGCCGGGCATGGCCGGCGGCACCGCCCAGCAGGGCGTCGTCGAGATCGTGGGGCCGGATCCCCTGCAGGTGCAGGTGCAGAAGGTGGGTGCGCCGGCGGTGAAGGTGTGGAAGCAGCGCTATGCCGAGTCGGTGGCCCGAATGGACATCGACTTACGACGCGTCACCGACACGCTCAAGGCCACCGGTCGCTACGATCGCACGGTGCTGGTTGTGCTCGGCGACCACGGCGAGTCCCTCAACGACCACGACGAACTCCTGCACGGCGACGCGTACTTCGACGGCGTGATCAACGTGCCGCTGGTGATCCGCGTCCCGGGGATGGCGGGCAGCAAGGTGCCCATCGACGCGCTGGTCAGCCAAGTCGACGTGCTGCCCACGCTCCTGGAGATCGTGGGCGCCGTGGCGCCGGCGGGCATCGACGGCGCGTCGATGCTGCCCCTGATGCGCGGAGAAGCCAAGGCCATCCGCGAGATCGCGCTGGTGGAGGGGGGCGTGGCCAAGCAGATCGGCCCCCACCCCAAGGGGGCGGTGATCGCCCTGCCCTTCACGCTTTTGCGCCAACAACGGGGATGCGGCGGCCCCCCGGGCAAGGACCCGCCTCGCAACGGTGGCGAACCCGCCACCTGCCTCTACGACGTGGCGAAAGACCCGGCCCAACTCGACAACCTGGCCCGCGAGCGCCCCGAGGTGGTCAAGGAGCTGCTCGCCCGCTGGGACGCCTTCCGGGCGGCGCGGGGCGAGGAAGCGTCGCGCACGCTCACCCTCGACGACGCCTTCGTGCGGGAGCTCCACAAGTCCGGCTACGACTTCACGCCGAGTCCGCGTTGAGACGACCGGGACGCACCGCGCACAGCGGCGCGGCTCCCCTCGCCGCGCACCTCCTCGGGGCCATGGCCGGGGTGTGCCTGGCATTTTTCGTAGGCGACCGCTTCGTGGCGCCGCTGCCCATCGATCCCACCGTTTGGAACGTCGTGTCGCCGGGGCTGGACGAGACGGTCGTGACGCCGCTCCTGGGCCGGGGCTCGCACGTGCTCGACGGGGCCATGGTGATTCGCCAGCACGCCTTCCACCGCGCCGACGTGCTCACCCTGAGCGACCCGCGACCAGTGGGGCGGGTGGACCTGTTGATGGCGCCCGACAGCGGCGTCTTGCGCCTGGTGTTCCGTGGGGGAACCGGGCCGCCCGGCACTGTCTGGCTCACCGCCAACGACTACCGGACCGGGCCCTCGCAGTGGACAGCCCGGGAGGATCCCGGCCAACCCTGGGTGCTCCACCTGGGGGACAGCGGAGGAAAGCTGGAACAACCACGAAAAGCGGTGACGCTGGGCGAGGAGGGGGCCACGGCCGTCGAGTTCACCGCCGAGTCGGGCGAGGTGAAGATCGCCGCCCTGCACGTGGAGGACACGGAGGGCGCGGTGATCTTCCACGAGGACTTCCGTTCGCAGGGGCCGGCGTGGCCGGTGCTGGCGGCGGGTGCCCTGGTGGGCGCCCTCGTGGGCGGCGCGGTGCTCGCGATCGTGCGGCGCGCGGTTCGCCCGCAGGAGGGGGCGTTGGCCGCGGCGTTGTGTCTCGGCCTGCCGGCGGTGGTGGCGCTCGTGCCCCCCGGGAGCTGGCTCTGGGCCGTGGAGCGGCTCTACCTGGTGCGCACGGCGGCCTGGGACCTCGCCCGCTTGGCGCTGTTGCTGTCGTTGGTTCCGCTGTTCGCGGTCGCGCTGCTGCGCGTGGGGGTACTCGACGTGCCCACCGGGGGTAGCACCCGGGCCCGCGTGTCGCCCTGGGCCTGGCCGCTGGCGATGCTGGTGACCGTCCTCGCCGCCTCCCGGGACCTGAGCGGCGCGGGCTGGCTCCTCGTCGTCCCCTGCGGCGCCGTCTTGGCGGTGCCCTGGTGGGTGGCACGCAAGGCCGGACAAGAGCCCGCCGGGGCGCTGTTGCGCGATGTCCCCGCCCTGGCCCTGGTGGCCGCGTTCGGATGGCACCTGGGGCTGCTGCCCGCCCTCGCGTGGCGACTCCTGGTGCTGGCCGGCTCCGCCCGCGGGCTGCTCGTCCGCGCGCCGCGCGCCGCGGCCGACGCGCTCTGGGTCCTGGCCGCGTCCACGATTCCCGCGGCGGAACTCGCCGTGCGCGGGACCTACTTGCAGGAGGGGTGGGACGCGGCCCGCCTCTCGGGCGAGTTGGCGCCCACCGTGGGCTGGCGCGAGGCCACGCCCTTCTGGACGGGGCGCTGCGGCGACGCCGCCGGGGCGAAGGTCGGCGTCGTGTGGGCGGGGGGGTCGTCCACCGGCGGCGCCTACCAGTTCCGGGGCGAGCCGGAGGCCTTCTTCCCCGCCCAGGCCCACCAGCGGCTGTGCGACCGTCTCCCGGGGTCGACCCAACTCTCCAGCGGCAATTTCGGCGACGGGTCTCGCGACACCTTCACCATCTCGCGGACCCTCGAGAAGATGTTCAGCCAGGTGGGCGACCCGCGCCTGGTCGTGCTGTACACCGGCGTCAACGACGTGCTCACCACCAACAACGCCCTCACCCGCAAGGAGCGCGAAGTGCAGGAAAGCGAACGGTCCGGCGCCCTGCGCGGCCTCAGCGGCGTGGCCAACCAGTCGCGGCTCTTTACCGGCCTCGGCCTCGCGATTCGCCCGATGCACGGCCAGACCAGCACGCAAGCCCAGGACGTGCCGCTGCCCGACGCCGAGGAGAACTTGCGCATGGTGGCCGAGGCCGCCAAGGCGAAGGGCGCCCACGTGCTGCTGCTCACCGAGTACGTGGCCGAAGAACAGCAGTTCATGCTCGTGGACTACGCCAAGATGCAAGAACGCGTAGCCGCCGACTACCCGCACGTGAGCTGGTTCGACGTCCGCGCCGCCATGCACGCGGAGGACGGGGCGGCGCTGCTGGTGGACCGCAACCACCTGTCGCGACTGGGCTCGGCCCGGCTGGCCGACGCGATCGTGCCGGTGATCCTCGAGGCCCTCGAGTGGTCCGCACCCACCGAGCCGCCCGTCACCCCGAGCGCCCCCCCTTGACGCGTCGCCGCCTGGGCAAACGGTGGCTCCGCCCCGCCTTGGGCGTCGCCTTCGGTCTGTTGCTGCTCTACGTCGCGGAGGTCGTCGCCCGACTCGCCAACGTGGCCCCGGCGTACGTCGCCGACCAGGTGGGCGGCTGGCGCATGATGTCGGAGATGCGGGCCGCGAAGATGGACACCCGCGAGGGTGCGAGCTTCGTGCTCAGCACCAACGCCGACGGGCTGCGCACCTCGCTGCCCGTGCAACACGGCTCGCGACTGCGGGTGGCGCTGCTCGGCGACTCCACTGTGTTTGGCTGGGGCGCCGACGAGGGCGGCACGGTGGCCGATGGGCTGCAAGCCGCGCTCGACGCCGACGGCGGCCCGCCGGTGGAGGTGCTCAACGCGGCGCAGCCGGGCTACACGACCACGCAGGCGGCGGTGTTCTTCGATCGGGTGGTGGCCAAGTACCGGCCGGACCTGGTCGTCCAGTTCTTGCCGATGCACGACCACAACCTGGTGCTGGTCTCGGACCGGGAGTACCTCGGCGGCGCCAGTGGGCCGTTGTCGACCGTGCGCGTGACCCTCGCCCAGCACTCGCGGCTGTACCAGGCCCTGCGGCAAGCGATCTTCCCCCTCGCGAGCGAGCCATTCCTGCTCCCGGGCAGCGAGAGTGCCGAGCCCCGGGTGCCCCGTGTGTCGGACGACGAGCGCCGCGACAACCTCGACGGCGTCCGGGCACGACTCGCCACCTGGGGCGGGAAGCTGGCGCTGGGCCACGTGCCCTTCACCGGCGACCTCACCTCGAGCACCCCGCCGCCGCGGGTGGGCGAGGACTGGGCGCAGGCCTACGCCAGCGAGCACGGCCTGGTGATCGTGGACCTCCGCGCCTGTTGTGGCCCCGACGGCGGCGGGCTGGTGCTGGAGCACGACCCGGGGCACCTCCGGGCCGAGGGGAACCTGCAGGCCGGGGCCGCTGGGGCCGCAGCGGTGCGGGCGGCGCTGGGGGGGTAGGCCTAGCCGTCGAGTTCGTAGATCCGCAGCGCCCCGTCGGCGAAGTGCAGCCGCGTGGTGGTGTCGAGGAACCCGGAGATCTTCGTGGCCTGGGGCGCCGGGTACTGGTCGAGGTGCACCACGATCCACCGCAGGCCCTGCTCGGCGAGGTCCAGTCGCCCGAGTTCGAGGTCCAACCAAGGCAAGCGCGGGGGAAGGACCGCCGAGGTGCTGCGCTCCATCTCCAGCAGGTACTGCCCGAAGCGGTTGTAGTAGATGTAGGGCGGCGTGGGGTCGTTGAGCCCGAAGGGGATGGGCTGCTGGTGCACCATCTGCGCGACGACGTAGTGGGAGCGCGCCAGCACCGGCACGCCCACCGGCAAGTCCAACACCGCGCCCCCATCGAGGGCGGCGTAGGCGGCGTTGATCGACACGGGCGAGGCCGGGATGGGCAAGACGGCCGGGGAGAAGAACGCCGTCTCCACCACCCGCGCCACCAGGAAACACGCGACCAGCGGGGCCGCCGGCAGGCCGTGCTGCCGGGCGGCGCGGGCCGAGAGCGCCAGCATCACCGACAAGCCCAGGTACACGCCGAGGATGAAGCGGTAGGCGTGCGCGATGCGGTCGAACATCGGGAAGGCGTGGAACATGCCGAGAAATGGCAGGGGAATCCAGCCGCCGAGCACCTGCACGTAGTCGCCCCCGACGTACAGGAAGGGGCCCAGCGTGAAGAGCAAGAACACCGCGACCATCAGGGCCCAGGGCCAGGCGGCCCTGCGCTGTCGCGACCACAAGACGGCCAACGCCGGCCACAGCAGCGCGTGGCCGATGTAGACCACCACGATGAGATCCTCGTCGAAAATCGCCTTGAGATCGGGGGAGTGGTACTGCCCGGGGTGGACCAGCGTCACGGCGTCGGTCATGTTGTGGAAGAGCAACGTCGTCCACACGAAACCGGGGTTGCGCGTGACCACCGCGTCGGCCGCGCCCATCGACGCCACGAACAGGCTGAACGGCCCCGCCGCGAGCGACGCGCCGACCAGTCCCCCGATGCCCAGCGTGACCGCCGCGGCGCGGACGCTGGCGCGCGTCTCGGGGAAACGGAGGCGCGGCCACGCCCGCCAGGCCCCGCCCACGACCAGGGCCCCGAGCACCATCCCGGCGAACAGCCCGTAGTACCAGTTGGCCAGCACCGTGACCGCCCACGCCGCCCCGGCCAGGGCGCCGCGCCTCGGCGTGGGTGACTCCGCGGCGTACAACATCGCCGCCACGCACAATGGCAACCACCCCGCCGCGAGGGTCTCCGAGATGCCGTTGTAGGCCTGGGCGAGCAGGTGCGGCGACGAGAGGTAGGCCACGCCGGCCGCCAGCGCGCCGGGCCAGTAGCGGGTGACCCGCCAGCCGAGCACGTAGGCGCCGACGCCGCACATCACCAGTTGTCCCCAACTCGCCGCGTTGTAGGCGGCTACCGGACCGTACAGGACCTGCACGGGCAGGGTGACGACGGCGCCGAGGGCATCGATGAACCACAGGCTCCCGCCCCGGGGCCAGTTCAGCAGCTCGGTGTGGACCGGCAACCGCCCCTGGCCAAGCTCGTGGGCCACCCACCAGTAGCCCCAGACGTGGTTCCACACGTCGTTGGCGGGGTGACCCAGCGCCAGTCGACTCGGGTTGGGCAACACGGCCACGCACGCCGCCGTCGCGAGCGCCACGAGGATCGCGACCGCAGCGGCATGGCGCCGCACGTCGGGGGACAGCGCCGCGCGGATGGGAGGAATGCCCCGTGATAACATCCGAGTCCCGCGGAGCGCACTGGTGCTGTGGCTGGCAATGTCGCTGACGGTGGCCCTGCCGGGCTGCCGCGTGTCGCCCGACGACTTCGCGCGCACGCCCACCCTGCCGCCGGTAGACACCCCGGCGTCCACCACACCGCCCGCCGCGGGTCCGGAGCAGGAGCGCCTGTACCAGTTGCTCTACGCGGGAGAGTTGGGCGAGGGCCCGCGCGCCCTGGGCCAGCGGGCCCGGATGTTGGCCTGGCTGGCCACGATGGAGTTCGACACCGAGCAACTGGTCCGTCTCTCGACCCTGGTGCGGGACCTGCGCGCGATGGAAGAGGAGGATCGCCGGTCCACCGCCGAGGTCGCCAAGGCGGAGATGGCGCTCTACGGCCCGGTGTACACCGAACTGGCCACGCTCTACGCCGCCGGTACACCCGTGCCCGACGCCACCCTCGCCGCGGCGGCGGACCGGCTGGCAGCAGCGCGGGCGGAGGTGGCGGCGGCCGGCGACCCCCACGCGGCGCAACTCGCGCGGACCCGGCAACTGCTGGAGCAGGTCCGCCCCTGGGTGCGGCGGTTGCCCGAGGCCCAGCGCTACCGGCTCTCGTCCTGCCGGTTCTTCCTCAACCACCGCCTCGGCCCGCTGCTCAACCCGCAGGACTACGGCGAGTACACCGGCATCGACTGGGACGGGGGCGACTTCAGCCAGCTCCGCGCCACGGCCCGCGAGGCCGACGAGCCCCACATGAACCTCGGCGGGCTCTGGGCCACCGAGGCGCTGCGCGCCCCGCCGGGTAGCTACATCGACGAACTCCAACTGGTGGCCATCGTGACCATGGCGCTCACCGAGCCGGGCTTGTCCGAGGCGATCGAGGTGCGCCTGGGACAGCGGGCGGCAGGCGACATGACACCGGCCGTCGCGGGCGCCCCCGCCGCCGCGCCACCCCGGGCCGGCACCGCCCCCTAGCCGACGAGTGTCGCGACGCCATTACGGTATGGCGAGCACCACCGGCCCATCGTCCTCGCGGCGGGCCGCCGCCTCCACCCGGCCCCCCGCGGCGTCGACCGCCACCACCGTGACCTCGGGGTGGGCGTTGCGCACGTTGAGGCGGAACGGCCCCGCCGCCGGGAGCGTGGCCACCGAAACCTGCTCCCCGGTCAGCGCCCGCACCTCCACCCGCACGGAGCCGCTGCCGCCCTTCACTTCGCCGGTGAGCGTCCAGAACCGCTCGCCGTCGCCGCCGTCGGCGCTGACCGAGGTCGCCGGCGGGGGTTCGCCGTTGGCGAAGAGGTTCACCTGGGGCGAGCGCGGGTTGAGCCCGTCGGCCGACGTGGGGCTGCGATCGAACACACCATCCAACGGGAAATAACCTTCCTTGCCCAGCAGTTTCTGGTTCGGCCAACCGGCACCCAGGAGGGACTGCGCCGCCGCCTGGGCGAAAACCGCGTGCCCGGCGGCCGAGGGGTGCATCTCGTCGACGAAGAGGGCCTCCACCCCCTGCGCCTTCGCCGCCGCCTTCATCGGCCCGCGGCACTCCGTGCGCGGGAGCCCGTGGAACGAGGCCACCGCGGCCTGGGCGTCGAAGTAGGCCCCCCACACCACGTCGTCTTCGCTGTCCCCGCGCGCCATCTCGCGGTTGCAGGGCGTGAAGAAGGCCACGCCGATGCCGCGGGACCGGGCGTCGTGCACCATGCCGTCGAGGTTCTCCGCGTAGCGGCGGAGGGGCACTCGCCGCACCCCCACCGTGGGCCACTCGCTGTCCCGCGTCCAGGTGACGATGCGCGCCCCCTCGCCGCCGCGCAGCCGGTCGATCGTGCCCGCCAACAACTGGAAGAGCTGCGACTGCGTCAGCAACCACGAGGCGGTGACCACCCGGCGGGTGCGCAGCAGGTCCGCGTCGGCGAAGTGGTCGAAGTTGTTGTCGCTCCAGAGGTTGCCCACCAGGAGCAGCGTGGGCTCCAGCGACCAGCCAACCTCGTCGAGCAGCAGTCGCGACTGCTCGGTCGAGTACCCGGGGATGCCCCCGTTGACCACTTCCACCGACAAGCCTTGGGCCTGCAGCAACGCCTGCAACTGCGCGGGGAAGGTCTGGCTGTCCGACACCCCGTGGCCGAAGTACGTGCTGTCGCCCAGCACCATGATGCGGTCGACACCCGGCGGGCGGGGCGTGGTGGGGATCTCGCCGCGCAGACCGAGGTCGTTGATGAAGGCGGTGGTGCCCGAGTTCTGGCGGGTGCCGGTGCCCATGCCCCACAAGCGGGTGGGGTGCCCCACCATGATCACCGAGCCGGTGTCGCCGCCGCGCCAGGTCGGCACCTCCGGGCTGAGCACCCGGGCGAAGCCCTCGCCCAGCAGGAACACGACCACCAGCAACAGCGCGCTGGCCAGGACGCGGAAGCCCAACGGCGTGCGGCGGCGGCGGCGGCCGGAGCCACCCCGCCCCCGGGGGCTCACCGCTGGACCTCGAGCCCGTGTTCACCGGCCCAGAGACGGTCCTCGCCGGACGCTGAGCCCAACGAGAAGGTGTCGCCGGCGCGGCTCACCTGGACCTTGCGCCAGGGCACGTCGGCGTCGCTCGTGCACAGCACCACGCCCCCGACGCCGGGGGGCAAGACGTCGGCGAAGTCGCGGAGCGTGTTGGCATCCGCCACCCCGGCCACGATCAACACCGCGAGCGTTGCCCCCGACTCGCGGAGCAGCGCGTCGGCTGCGTCGCCCACGAGGCTCGGCCGGGTGCCGCCGATCTTGTAGACGGGCCCACCGTGAACCGGGGGCACGGCGAGCGCGGCGTGCCCCACCACCAGCACGCGGTGGCTCCGGGCCAGCGTCGCCAGTAGCGGTCGCAAGAACTCGGCCGCGGGGGGGGGGGGGGGCCCCCCCCCCGGGGCCCCCGCGGGGCGCGGGGGGGGGGGGGGGGCGGCCCCGGGGGGGGGGGGCGGCGCGCCCCC
>CAYHRZ010000068.1:12985-14952 GCA_964359125.1 uncultured Klebsiella sp.
CGAGAGCCCGTCGGTCAGCGAGGGCGCGTGGCTACCGACCAGGGGTGGCTCGGGCAGCGGCACCATCCCGGCGCTCGGGGCGGCGCCCTCGGGGCGGCGGCTCCGCACCCACAACCACGCCACCCCGACGAGGAGCAACAGCCCGACGCCCAGCCCGATGAACAACCCCGGGCCCTGCTGGGACTGCGCGGGGAAACTCACGGCCGAGGGGCGTGCGCCCATGGTGTTGCTGCCGAACGGGGCGCTGGCGCCCGACCCGCTCGCGCCCGTCCCGCTCGTGGCCGTGCCGCCGGTCGCCGTGGTCCCGCCGCTCGCCTGGTCGCCCAGGGGTGGCAGCCCCGTGGCCCCGCCGGCACCAGTCGACCCGCCGGCACCAGTCGACCCGCCCTCGCCACTGGCCCCGCCCGCGTCGCTACCGCTAGCGACCGAGGCGTCCATGGTGACCGCACCATCGGCGAACCGCACCGCCAGCTCGCGGAAACGGTCGTCCGCGCTCCACGAGACGGTGCCGCCGTCGTGGTCGCCGTCGCCGGTCTTCAGGAGGACGCTCACGGAGTCGGCGTCGACCGAGGCCGCCCCGGCCCAGGAGTTGTCGCCGGGATTGACGTCGGGGGCCGTGCCCGCGTCGTTGAGCTCAATTTCCACCGCCGCCCCCCCGGCGGTGGGGGTGAGCACCGCGACCACCGGCCCCGACACGCTCTCCCCACCCGTCTCGAGGCGCACGAGGACGCCCCGGCTGCTGCCCTGCGCGAGGGCCTGGCCACAGAGGCCGACCGCCAAAACCGTGCTGAAACTCCAAGCCCACAGCCGCGTTCGCATCCTGCTCTCCTCTCCGCTCGGTGGACCCGACCATAGCACGCGCGGGGCCCGCACTGGCCGCCGCGGGCGGCCGGGCTCGCTGTTCAGAACACCATGTACACGAAGGGCGCAACGTACTGGATGCTCTGCAAGACCAGGAGCACCGCCGCGAAGGCCAGGAGCACCAGCGTGGCCGGGAGCATCCACCACCGCCCGCCTCGCAACATCATGGCCAGCAGTTCACCCGCCGTGCCCAGCCGGAGCAGCATCGACTCCACCCGCGTGGGCTGGTATGGCTCGGGGGCGTTGCTCATCGGGGCCGCTCCACGCGACAGCCCTCAATATACAACAGGTCCAGCCCCGACCGGTAGAAGGTCGCGAGGGCATCGACCGGCGTGGACGCGATGGGGTCGCCCTTGAGGTTGAAGGAGGTGTTGAGCACGACGGGGGTGCCCGTCTGCTCGCCAAAACACCGGATAAGTCGATGAAACGCTGGCATTTGTTCGGCGGCCACCACCTGGACGCGCGCGCTGCCGTCGACGTGCGTGGTCGCCGCGAGGGTGGCGCGCCGATCCGCCCGCACCGGCGGCGCGACCAGCATCGCCCGGGCGGGATCCGTGGCGGCCGGGGGAATGTCGAACCAGTCCGAGGCTGCCTCCGCCAGCACGGCGGGCGCGAAGGGACGGAAGCGCTCGCGGAGCTTCACCTGGGCGTTCACCCGGTCGCGGGTGTCGGCCCCGCGCGGGTCGGCGAGGATCGAGCGGTGACCCAGCGCCCGGGGCCCCCACTCGCCGCGGCCCTCGAACCACCCGACCACCTTCCCCTCGGCGATGTCGCGCGCCGCGCGGGCCGGGGCGTCGTCGACCACCACGAACCGCGCGCCGAGGTCGGTCAGCCGCTGCTGGACGTGGCCGGTGTCGAACCGCCGGCCCAGCCCCCAGCGCGCGAGCGCAGGCGAGCGGGCGTTCCCCAGCACAGAGTGCCAGGCCCAGAGGGCGGCGCCCATGGCCGCGCCGGCGTCGCCCGCAGCGGGCTGGATCCACAGGTGCGCGAAGGGGCCCTCGGCGGCCAGGCGCTGGTTGGCCACCGCGTTGAGCGCCACGCCCCCCGCCAGGCACAGCGCCGACTCGCCGGTGCTCGCGTGGGCGTGCCGCGCCAGGTGGAGCATC
>CAYHRZ010000069.1:0-14892 GCA_964359125.1 uncultured Klebsiella sp.
CAACGGGGTCTACAACGCGGTCTACGTGCACGGCGATTTGGTCGGCACGCAACTGTTCTACGGGCGCGGAGCGGGGCAGGGCCCGGCCGCCAGCGCGGTGCTCTCGGACATCGCCGATGTCGCGCGCAACGTCGTCGCCGGCACCCACACCCCGCACCCCATCAACCGCGACGCCGGTCGGGCCGAGGGGCAGACCCTCCAGGACTACCTCCCTGCTGCCTACGACGAGCTCTTCGCCGCGCAGAAGAAGCTGGAAACCCACTTCCGCGACATGCAAGACATCGAGTTCACCATCGAAGAAGGCCGGTTGTTCATGCTGCAAACGCGCACCGGCAAGCGCACGCCGGCCGCGGCGGTGCAGATCGTGGTGGACCTCGTGGACGAGGGGCTGATCACCGAGGAAGAAGCGCTGCTGCGTGTGAAAGCCGGTGAGCTGGAGATGGTGCTGCGCCCGGTGCTGGACCCCGACGCGGTGAAGAAGCGCATCGCCAAGGGCCTCGACGCCTCGCCGGGCGCCGCCAGCGGCCGCGTCGTGTTTCACAGCGAGGAAGCGCAAGAACTGGCCGAGAAGGGCGAGAGCCTGGTGCTCGTGCGGCTGGAAACCAGCCCGGAAGACATCCAGGGCATGACCGTGGCCCGCGGCATCCTCACCGCCCGCGGCGGGCAGACCAGCCACGCGGCGGTGGTGGCCCGCGGCATGGGCAAGCCCTGCGTGGTGGGCTGCACCGACATCCTGGTCGACTACCAGCGGCAGTTGTTCTACGCGGGGGACCACGTCATCAAGAAGGGCGACTGGATCACCATCGACGGCGGGACCGGCGAGGTGTTCGAGGGCCGCATCCCCACGCTGGCGCCCCCCACCGACGCCGGAGCCATGGGACGCCTGCTCGGCTGGGCCGACAAGCGGGCAAAGCTCAAGGTCCGCGCCAACGCCGACACCGGTCCCGACGCCGAGAACGCCCGGCACCTCGGCGCGGTGGGCATCGGCCTCTGTCGCACCGAGCACATGTTCTTCGAGCCCAACTCGCTGCGCGCCATGCGCCAGATGATCCTCGCCGACGACGAGCTGTCGCGACAGCGCGCCCTCGCCCAGGTATTGCCCATCCAGCGGCAGGACTTCCTCGAGATCTTCCGGGCGATGAACGGCCTGCCGGTCACCATCCGGTTGCTGGACCCGCCGCTGCACGAGTTCGTCCCCTCCGAGGAGAAGGAGATGAGCCAGCTCGCGCACGACCTCGGCGTGGGCCTCGAGAAACTCCGCGAGCGGGTCCGGCAGTTGCACGAGGCCAACCCGATGATGGGGCACCGCGGCTGTCGCATCGGCGTCACCACCCCCGAGGTCTACAACACCCAGGTGCGCGCCATCTTCGAGGCGGCGGTGCTCGCCCAGAAGGAGGGCGTGGTGGTCATCCCCGAGGTGATGATCCCGTTGGTTTCCATGCCGTCGGAGCTCGAACGCTGCCGCGCCCAGGTGGAAGAGACCGCCGAGGCGGTGCTCGAGGAGTCGGGGGTCCGCGTCGACTACCACGTGGGCACGATGATCGAGTTGCCCCGCGCGGCGCTGCTGGCCGACCAGATCGCGGCGCACGCCGACTTCTTCAGCTTCGGCACCAACGACCTCACCCAGATGACCTACGGCTTCTCCCGCGACGACATGGGCAAGTTCTTCACCGACTACGTGCAGAAAGGGGTGATGGAGACGTCGCCGTTGTCGGTGTTCGACACCGAGGGCGTCGGACAACTCGTCGAGATGGCGGCGAAGAAGGGACGCAGCGCGCGCAAGAACATCAAGCTCGGCGTGTGCGGCGAGCACGGAGGCGACCCCACCGGCGTCCGCTTCTTCCACAAGAGCGGCCTGGACTACGTGGCGTGCAGCCCCTTCCGCGTCCCCGTGGCCCGGCTGGCGGCGGCCCACGCCGCCATCGAGTCGGAGTCCCGTTGATTCTCCTGCTCGCACTCTGGGGCTGCATCGAGTCGGCCCCGCTGCCCGACCTGGGCGCCTGCGCGGTGTACCCGGAGGGCATCTACGAGTACGGCCAGGTGGGCATCGGCACCTGTTTGGCCGGGCCCTCGTCGGTGTCATGGGTGGGCGACGGCTCGCTGCTCGCCGTCACCAACGCCAACCCCTTCCTGGACTTCGCGGGCGGAAGCGTCCTGGTGTTCGACTTCGACGACGTGGACCTGTCGGCGGGCAAGAACCTGGTCTCGGACCTCGACGCCAACGCGCTCGACATGCCCACCTTCACCGGGGCCGCCACCTGGGCCGAGCCCTACGGCACGCTGCTCGTCACCAACCGCTACAGCGGCGACGGGCGCACCCGGGAGGCCACCGACAGCGTGTACTTCGTCAACATCAACGCGACCGGGCAGCCGTCGCTGGCCACCGACATCGGCCCGGAGTCCGAGGGCGGGAGCATCGCGGTCGGCTACGACCCCAACGAGATCGCCTACGACGAGGTGTCCGACGTCGCGTGGACGATCAACCGCACCGAGCACAGCGTCGCCAGCATCGACCTCGCGTCGCGACCGGCGCGCCTCGTGCCCCCGGGCGGCGACGGTCGGCTCACGGCCGAGGCCTTCGTCGACGCCGACGGCAGCGGCAGCAAGGCCGAGTTCGCCCTGCTCGAGGTGGCCGACAGCAGCAGCGTGAGCGCCAACACCTGGACCATGTCGTGGGCGGCTGCCACCGTTCGCACCTGGACGAGTCACGACGATGGCCTGTTCCGCACCACCGGCAACGGCGAGGCCACCTGGGAGCGCAGCGGCGTTCCCTACGAGGTGGAAGTCGAGAGCAACCGCGCGGGCGTGGTGGAAACCCGGGACCCGGCCTGGGCCGACACCGGCGGTTTCGGGACGATGGTCTTCGTGGACCAGGGCAACATCCGCAGCGCCTTCGAGGCGGGCGACGGCACCACCTACACGTTCTACGAGTACACCCTGGTGTCGCCCAACGACGACGAGCCGGTGATCGGCGATCCCTTCCTGGTCTACAACAGTGGCGCCTTCGCCCTGTTCTACGCCGGCGGCGATGGCAGCCGGAGCAGCATCCGGCTGGCCACCTCGGCCGACGGCGTCGACTACGACCGCGCCGGTGTCGCGGTGGAGGTGGAGGGACAGAGCCTCGGCGACCCCACGGTGCTCTACGACGCGCAGCTTGGACGGTGGCGCATGTGGTTCTCGGCCACCGACAGCGCGGGCGCTTCCAGCCTGCGCCACGCCGCCAGCGACGACCTGCTCACGTGGACGGTCGACGACAGCACCACGGCCGGCGTCTCGGCCCCGGCGGTCGGCTACTGGTCCGGGCGGTTCCACCTGCTCTACCCGGGTGACGACGGCCAGGGCGGCGTGGCCATCCGGGAGGCCACTTCGGTCGACGGGTGGACCTGGTCCGACGTGGGCCCGCGTTTCACACCCGAGGCGGGCTCCCACCCGGAGGACGGCGTCGCGTTGGAACTGGCCGACGAGTCGGCCTTCCGCATGGTGGACCTCGACGGCGAGGTGTTCCCCTACGCGGTGTCGCCGGGCGTGCGCTTCACGGAGTCGGCGGAGGGCTGGGTCCTCCAGGTGGCGGCGGGCCACGTGCTCGGCCCCGACGACGCGCCGGACCTCGCCCCCGGCGGCGTGGAGCTCAGCTCCCGCCTGGGCGACCGCGCCTGGTTCGACCTCGTCGGCGACGGCGGGGTGCGGCGGGTGGGCACCGGCACCATCGATGGATCCGACTTCACCCTCGACAACGTCGTCGTCATCGACAACACCGAGGCCACCTTCTACGCCGACGGCGTGCACGACGCGGTGGTGACCGATGTCGACGGCGTCACGACCATGTTCTTCGCGGGCGACCGCGACGGCGTCACCGTGGTGGGCCGGGCCACCTCCGCCGACGGGCTGTCCTGGTCGGTCGACGAGGATCCCGTCTACGAGGGCACCGAGAGCTTCGAGTCGGTGGAGGTGAGCCCCGGCTCGGTGCAGGTGCTCGACGACGGCACCCTCCGACTCTGGTTCTCCGCCTTCGACGGCGACACCTGGCGCGTGGGCATGGCGGAGAGCACCGACGGGGGGGAGAGCTTCGCCCGGGTCGAGGGCGACAGTTCGCCCTGGCAGTTCGACGGTGAGGCCCCCGGTACCTGGGACGACTCCGGCGCGCGGGACCCCTTCGTGCTGCGCGACGGCGACCTCGACCGCATGTGGTTCTCCGGGTTCGACGGCGGCACCTGGCACCTCGGCTACGCGGAGCGCGTCGAGGGCGACAGCGAGTGGACCACGTCGGTGGGCGAGGCCGACGAGCCGCGGCCCATCCTCTACGCCGCCACCGGCGCCATCGGCGCGGAGGGACTTTCCCGCCCGGTCGCCTGGACCACCGCCTCCGGGTGGACCCTCGCCTACGGCGCCACCGACGGTGCCACCGGTCGGGTGGGGCTGGCGGTGGCCCGGGAGCCGGATCGCCTGCACCGCGCGTTGGCGGTGCCCACGCTGGCCGACACCTGGTCGTTCACGGTGGTACCACCCAACGACGACGACGCCATCTCACTCGACTTCTACGTCGACGACGCCTACTTCACCGGTCGCGGCTGCACCTCGCTGGCCTTCGACGACGCCGCGGGCCTGCTCTACGTCGGCTGCAAGCTGGTGCCGATGGTGTTTGCCCTCGACGTGCGCGACGACAGCACCAGCACCTGGGCGGATCTCAACTACCTGGGCGTTGAGTCGGTGCTGCTGGTGCAAACCTCTACCGCCAGCGACAGCGGGATGAGGGACCTCGTGGTCGACCGCAGCCGCGGCTGGCTCTGGGGCATCGGCGACGAGCCCGAGGCGATTTTCGCCCTGCGCACCGACGACATCGTCGACGACGCGCGGGTCGACGTGGCGCGCGACCGGGTGATCGGCCTGATGCCACTGCCCCGGGGCCTGCTGCGCGACGAGGGCGTGGGCACGCAAGCCAACGTCGGCCCGGGGCAGGTGGCCATGCACCCCAACGGCGAACTGATGTTCGTCACCAACTTCAACGACAACAGCCTCAGTGTCTTCGACCTCACCCTGGGCCCCCTGGGCACGCAGGTGGGCCAAGTCGACAACATCGGCGAGAACCCCTACGCGGTGGCGGTGTCGCCCGACGGCGCCTACGCCATCGTCGCCAACTACAGCGGCGAGGTGGAAGGGCACGTGTCGTCGACCCTCGTGGTCATCGACGCGGACCCCGCCAGCCCCACCTTCTTGCAGCCGCTCACCTGGATCGCCAACCGATGACCGTGCTGCTCGCCCTCCTGGGCTGCGAAGACACCCCGCACATCCCGCTGCACTTCGACGGGCCCGTGGCCGCGGCCTTCTTGCCGGCGGGTCCCGACGTGCCCTTCGCGGGCCCGGTGGCCTTCGTGGCCAACAGTCGCAGCGGCACGATCCTCCCGCTCGACGTCGAGGAGGGTCGCCTCATGACCGACGACCCGGCGGCGTCGTTCCTGCGGGCGAGCGCCATCCCCACCGGGCAGGCCCGGGCTCTCCGCGACCTCGCCGCTTTTGCCGACCGCGGCAAGATCCAACTGTGGGCCATCGACGCCAGCGCCGACATCCTGGTGTCGGTGCCCTACACCACGGGCGTGGAGGGCGAGGCCCCGGTCGAGTTGGCGCCGGAGGCCAGTGACCCGGTGTTCGTCGACGCCGACCAGAGTGGCGACAGCCCCACCCTGACGGGCGTGGAGGTGCGGGCTGGGTTCACCACCACCGAGGACTGGTCGATCGAGTTCGACGGCACCCGCTGGTGGGCCAAGGGCAGCCGCTCGGGCACCCAGGAGAGCGAGCCGGTGGCCGGCGAGACCTACCACTCCGACCAGGGGGAGCTGGTCTTCACCATCGACGGCACCGCCACCGCGGGCGACCGCTTCGAACTGTCCACCGACAACGGCGTGCTGGAGTACACCGTCGACGGGCGGCCCACCGCGATGCTCGGCACCACCGACCGCCTCCTGGTGAGCATCGAGAGCAGCACGCCGCTCCTGGGCGTGGTGGATCCCTGGACGGGGACCTGGCTCGGGTCGGTCGCGCTCCCGGAGGGCGCGACGCCTTGGCGCATCAGCCGCGCCAGCGACGGCACGGTGTTCGTGGCGGACAGCCGGAACCCCGCCGTGTACGTGATCAGCGGCGACGTGGCGAACGACCCGGCCGCGTCGACGGTATCGGTGCTGGCGACCGCCGCCCCGGTGATCGACGTGGCCTGGCAGGCCGGGACCGACGCCGACGACCTTGTTTTCGAGCGCCTCTTCGTGGCGCCGCTGGGCCTGCAGCGGGTCGACATCTTCGACCTGGCCACTGGGGAGTGGGTGGACCCCAACCCCGGCGACGCCGAGGTGGCGGGCGTGGACCTCGGCTCGCCCATCTCCGGCCTGGCCGCCAGCGCGGGGCCGGTGTGGCTGCAACAGGAGAACGCCTGGGGCGCCCTGCCGCGGGTGCCTACGATGGTGGTGTCGACCCAGGACGGCTTCGTGTTCCAACTCGACTCGGGAACCGGCTGCGCGGTGGTCTCGGCGCGGGGGCCGCACGGTCCGAACGAGGTCCTCGACAGCTCCGCGTCGTTCACCTACGCGGCCATCGAGGACCAGGGCCCGGCCTCCGACGCCGAGATGCTGGTCGACGCCGCGACGGGCGAGCAGGTGGCGGTCTCGTCGTGTGGCGGCGTGGCCCGGGGGGAGAACTGGACAGTGGTCTACGAGAGCGCCTCGGTGAGTTGGATCGTCGAGGGCTCGCTCTCGGGCGAACAAGTCGCTCGCGCCTACACCGACCAGCGCTACGTTTCCGACACCGGCGCCATCTCCTTCTACATCGCCGGGGGTACCCTGCCGCCCACCGACGGCGACCGCTTCCGCTTCGAGGTCGACCGCGGGTTGCTGGTGATCAGCGGCATCGACAACGACGAGGACGGCCTGATCAGTAGCGGCGACAGCACCCTGGACGCGCCCTCGCGGCCCCTAGCCTACGACGACACCGTCGGCCCCACCGGCGGTGGCTGGGACGAGGTCGTGCGCCGGCAGTACGCGCTGGTGATGGCCGAGAACGCCGACACCGTGGCCCGATGTCACCTCGACGCGGGGGTGTCACAGGTGGGGTGGGAGTGACCTCCTGCCGTCGCGACAACTGGTGACAAGGTCAGTTGGCATGGTCCTTGCGTCGTCGTCGTCGTCGTCGTCGTCGTCGTCGTCGTCGTCGTCGTACTACCATCCTCGGATGAGCTGCACTCCTCCCGTTCGTACGCTCGTTTCCGAGACGATGGCCGTCTTTTCCCTGGGCGGTACCGCCCCCGGCACCAGCGACATCTTCGTGTTGTCGCCCGAGGAGTCGGAGTCGATCGCGCCCGTGCTCCTCGGCCTGCGCGTGACCGTCTAGGATGTTGCGTGTCATTTCAACGTCTTGGCTGCCGCTGGTAGCCCTTGCCGGGTGCGGGTTTCACCGCGTCGTGAGCCTCCCTGTTCCCGTGGTGCCCCTCCCGCCAGACGAACACGTCGCGATTTTTGCGGGCATTGCACCTCCCGGCGATCCCTGGTCTTGCGACAGCCAGAGCTTCGAGGTGCACCAGGTGGGTGACCAGCTCATGCCCGGTCCGGTCACGGCGCGGTGGCCTCACGGGCGGCTGGATCCGGTGAGCTGCACCCGGGACAATGGCGTCGTCATCCTCCACCCGTACTTCGTGGCCACCGTGCCCTCGCCGTGGACGCTTGGAGACGGGACGTGGGTCCTCCCGTTTCCGGTCGGCGGCCGCGTGCTAGACACGTCAGTCCCGCACGAGGGCAGCGCGCTGTTGGGCGCGAGGTCGGTGGGCAGTCAGCGGCTGACCCAGTGCACCGTGGAGCCGGGGTCGAATCGGGTCAGGGTGACCGTGGCCCCCGGGGCACCACCCACCTTCGAGTGCGAACTGACAGAGGTGTCCGGGGCCACCGCGGCCCTGCGTTTCTCGCTCTCGCGCTACCGCCCGTTCTGACGCTCTGCGCTCAGTACAACGTCAGCCGCCTCAGCGCGCCGTTGCTGCCGGTGGAAAGGTACAGGTACCCGTCACTCGACACGGTGCAGGACCCGTTGTTGCCGTGGTCGACCGGCAGGTTGGTGATGCTGGACCAGGAGTCGGCCGCCATGTCGTACTGCCACACTGACGTCCCGGAGGAGCCGCCGGCGGCGTAGATGTGGCCAGACCAGTCCCCACAGAAGATGTCGTTCAGTTGCGACTCCGGAATGCGCGTCATGGTGCTGATGCCGCCGGTGCCGGTATCGTAGCGGTACAGGTTCTGCGAGGAGTACCCGCCGAAGTAGACGGCCTCTTCCGTTGGGTCGTAGGCGAGCCGGGTCTCGTAGAGGCTGCCGTAGCCGGTGTTGACCTCGCTCACGGTGTCGGTGTCGACGTCGTAGATGATGATCCGGCCGTTTGCGCTGTAACCGTAGATGTTGCCGTCGCAGTCGGCCACCGTCTGGTTGTAGTCGTCGCCGCCGCTGTAGGTGGCCACGCTGGTCCAGGTGTCGGCCGAGATCTCGTACTGGTACACGTTGCCGCAGCCGATCATGTACAAGTCCCCGTCGTAGGGCGCGAGGCTGTTCCAGGGGCGGTTGCAGGGCGTGCTCGAGCGAACACGCGTCCAACTCCCCGTGGACGGGTCGTAGTACTGCTGCTGCGTCCCGTACGTGTTCCACAGGTAGTCCATGTCGTCGCCCATCCAGGTCATCAGCGAGTAGCCGTAGTCGGGCGGGGCGTTCAGCGAGCTCCAGGACGTGGCGTAGGTCCCCGAGAACCCCGGGCTGTCGCAGTCGCCGGTGCCGATGGTGACGCTGTAGCTGTCGCTGGTGCCGTCGTCGGTGCCGTCGCTGGGGGTGACGGTGCAGGTCCAGACCTCGTCGCGGGTGGTGTCGGCGGCGTCGACCGTGTCGCCGGTCTCGTAGGTGGTGGTGGCGCCCGTGTACGCGGTGCCGTCGACGTCCCACTCGAAGGTGTAGGTGACGGCGTCGCCGTCGTCGTCGGTGCTGGCGGTGTCGACGGTACACACGAGGTCGTCGTTGCCGCCGGGCGGGTCGGGGTCGATGGAGACGGTGGGGGCGGTGGGCGGCGTGTTGGCGCAGGTGACGCTGTCGGTGCCGGTGGTGCCGTAGTCGGTGCCGTCGTAGGGGGTGACGGTGACGGTGACGACCTCGTCCCTGTCGAACCAGGTGATGCCGGAGATCGACGTGGCGGTGGTGGCGATGACGGCGCCGTCGACCTCCCAGGCGTAGCTCAGGGTGACGCGGTCGCCGTCGGCGTCGGTGGAGGACACGGTGGCGGTGAGCGTCTCGTCCGTCGTGGGGGCGGTGGGCGACAGCGTGACGCTGGTGACCTCGGGCGCGGCGTTGCCGATCACCAGCGTGTCGGTGACGGCGGTGCCGTAGTCGGTGCCGTCGTAGGGGGTGACGGTGCACACCACGGTGTCGCCGCGCTCGGCGGCGCCGGCCGCGAGGGTGGTGCCGCTGCCGGCGGCGCTGCCGCCGACCGTCCACGCCACGGTGCTGCGGTCGCTGTCGCCGTCGTCGTCGGCGAAGCCGGTCCAGGCGCAGCTCAGGGCGTCGCTGGTGCTGGCCGGGTCCGGGGTGATGGTGGCCGACGTGACACTGGGCGCGGTGTTGTCGATGGTGATGCTGTCGCTCCCGGCGGGGCCGTCCACGTTGCCGTCGCTGGGCGTCACCTCCACGCGCCAGGTCTCCCCCTTGCTGGTGGCCGAGGCGGCCAGCGTGTCGCTGGTCGACGCGCTGGAGAGCACGCCGTCGACGTACCAGGCGTAGTCGTAGGTGACCGCGTCGCCGTTGGGGTCGGCGCTCGCGGTGTCGATCGACACCACCAGCGTGTCGGTGGTGTCGGCGGGGTCCGGGGTGATCGACACCACCGGCGCCGACGGGGCGCCGTTGACCTTGAACGTGGCCACCGCCGTGGCGCTGAGCCCGGTGAGGTCCTCGACCGTGACCAGGAGCGTGTGGTCGCCGACCGACAGCGTGTCCATCGAGAACAGGATGGACCCGGTGGAGTCGGCGCCCTGGCTCGACACCAGCCCGTCGAGGCTCGAGGTCCACGCGACGAGCAGGTCGTCGGGCGCGTCTTCCCCGTCGTCGACCTCGGCCCAGAAGAAGACGTTGTCGCCCTCCTCGAAGGCGTCGCCGGTGAGCGGCGCCTTGAGGTCCACCGTGGGCGGGGTGCTCACGCTGAAGCTGACAATCGCCGTGCAGGTGGCGCCCACCTCGTCGGTGGCGACCATCGACAGGGTGTGGGTGCCCGGCGACAGCGTGCTGGTCGACGCGGTGACGTTGCCGCTGCTGTCGGGGGTGGAGGTGGCCAGCGTGCCGTCCTGGTCGCTGGCCCACGTGACCGCCAGCCAGTCCTCGGGCACGTCGACGTCGTCGACCTTCCCCCGCAGGCTGACCACCTCGCCCTCGGCGGCGTGCTCGCCCTCGGCCGGGGCGAGGATCGAGCAGGTGGGCGCGCTGTTGGGGGGACCGACCACGAAGCTGACACTGGCGCTGGTGGCCTTGCCGTCGGTGTCGGTGGCCGTGAGCGTGGCGTAGTAGTCGCCGGCCGCCATGTAGCTCACGCCGGTGGCGGTGCCGTCGTCGCTCACCGACAGGTCGATGGGCAGCACCCCGAGGGCGAACTCCTCCCACTCCAGCACCAGCGCCGAGGCCGCGTCCTCGGTGTCGGTCACCACCGCCGCGAACGACACCAGCCGGTCGGAGTAGTACACCCCCTCGGCGGTGGGCGAGGTGATCGTCACCACCGGCGCGTCCGTGGGGTTCACCACCAGCGTGACGTGGTCGTCGCCGGTGTTGCCCTGCGGGTCCTGGACGACCACCGCCACCGTGCTGTCGGCGGCGAGCAGCGCCGCCTGGCACAGGCTGGTCCCGTCGAGCAGCGGCGCCGCCGCCGGGCAGAGCTCCCGGTCGCCTGCCACCCACGTCGCCAGCAGCTCGTCGGGCTGGTCGTCCGCGTCGGAGATCACCGCCCGGAACGTCAGCGTCTCCCCCTCCCGGACCGCGTCGCCGTCGGCGTGGGAGATGATCTCCGCCTCCGGCGGCGTGCGCTGCACCGAGAGCGTGGCGTCGTTGCAGGCCAGGAGGAGCAGCGTGGCGGGCAGCGGGAACAGGCGAGGGGACATGGCGCGACCGGGGCGAGGGGCAGCGAGTCTACCATGCCCCTGCTGCTGGTCGCCGCTAGTACAGCGGCAGGCGGTAGAACTTGTTGGGGTCGTAGTCCGCCATGTAGAGGTAACCGTCACTCGACACGGTGCAGGACCCGTTGTTGCCGTGGTCCACCGGGAACGACGTGATGCTCGACCAGGAGTCCGCCGCCATGTCGTATTGCCAGAGCGACGTGCCGCTGCTCCCGCCGGCCGCGTAGAGGTGGCCGGACCAGTCGCCGCAGAAGATATCGTTGAGGTAGCTCTCGGGGTGCCGGGTCATCGAGCTGATGGCGCCGGTGCCGGTGTCGTAGCGGTAGAGGTTGGGGCCGGCGAAACCACCGAAGTACACGGCCTCCTCGGTGGGGTCGTAGGCCAACCGGGTCTCGTACTGGCTGCCGTAGCCCGTGACCACCGCCGACTGGGTTCCGGTGTCGACGTTGTAGATGATGAGGCGCCCGTTGTTGCTGTGACCGTAGATGTTGCCGTCACAGTCGGCCACCGTCTGGTTGTAGTCGTCGCCGCCGCTGTAGCTGCCGTGGTTGGTCCAGGTGTCGGTGTCGATGTCGTACTGGTAGATGGCGCCACAGCCGATCATCCAGAGGTCGCCGTCGTAGGGGGCCATCGAGTTCCACGCGCGGTTGCACGGGGTGCTGGACGAGACCGTCGTCCACGTGGTGGATGACGGGTCGTAGTAGCTCAGCCGGCTGCCGTAGGCGTTCCACACGTAGTCGATGTCGTCTGGCTGGAAGGTCATCAGCGAGAACAGGTAGTTCGGCGCGCTGGTGAGCCTCGTCCAGGAGGTGCCGTAGGAACCGGACAAGCCCGGGCTGTCGCAGTCGCCGGTGCCGATGGTGACGCTGTAGCTGTCGCTGGTGCCGTCGTCGGTGCCGTCGCTGGGGGTGACGGTGCAGGTCCAGACCTCGTCGCGGGTGGTGTCGGCGGCGTCGACCGTGTCGCCGGTCTCGTAGGTGGTGGTGGCGCCCGTGTACGCGGTGCCGTCGACGTCCCACTCGAAGGTGTAGGTGACGGCGTCGCCGTCGTCGTCGGTGCTGGCGGTGTCGACGGTACACACGAGGTCGTCGTTGCCGCCGGGCGGGTCGGGGTCGATGGAGACGGTGGGGGCGGTGGGCGGCGTGTTGGCGCAGGTGACGCTGTCGGTGCCGGTGGTGCCGTAGTCGGTGCCGTCGTAGGGGGTGACGGTGACGGTGACGACCTCGTCCCTGTCGAACCAGGTGATGCCGGAGATCGACGTGGCGGTGGTGGCGATGACGGCGCCGTCGACCTCCCAGGCGTAGCTCAGGGTGACGCGGTCGCCGTCGGCGTCGGTGGAGGACACGGTGGCGGTGAGCGTCTCGTCCGTCGTGGGGGCGGTGGGCGACAGCGTGACGCTGGTGACCTCGGGCGCGGCGTTGCCGATCACCAGCGTGTCGGTGACGGCGGTGCCGTAGTCGGTGCCGTCGTAGGGGGTGACGGTGCACACCACGGTGTCGCCGCGCTCGGCGGCGCCGGCCGCGAGGGTGGTGCCGCTGCCGGCGGCGCTGCCGCCGACCGTCCACGCCACGGTGCTGCGGTCGCTGTCGCCGTCGTCGTCGGCGAAGCCGGTCCAGGCGCAGCTCAGGGCGTCGCTGGTGCTGGCCGGGTCCGGGGTGATGGTGGCCGACGTGACACTGGGCGCGGTGTTGTCGATGGTGATGCTGTCGCTCCCGGCGGGGCCGTCCACGTTGCCGTCGCTGGGCGTCACCTCCACGCGCCAGGTCTCCCCCTTGCTGGTGGCCGAGGCGGCCAGCGTGTCGCTGGTCGACGCGCTGGAGAGCACGCCGTCGACGTACCAGGCGTAGTCGTAGGTGACCGCGTCGCCGTTGGGGTCGGCGCTCGCGGTGTCGATCGACACCACCAGCGTGTCGGTGGTGTCGGCGGGGTCCGGGGTGATCGACACCACCGGCGCCGACGGGGCGCCGTTGACCTTGAACGTGGCCACCGCCGTGGCGCTGAGCCCGGTGAGGTCCTCGACCGTGACCAGGAGCGTGTGGTCGCCGACCGACAGCGTGTCCATCGAGAACAGGATGGACCCGGTGGAGTCGGCGCCCTGGCTCGACACCAGCCCGTCGAGGCTCGAGGTCCACGCGACGAGCAGGTCGTCGGGCGCGTCTTCCCCGTCGTCGACCTCGGCCCAGAAGAAGACGTTGTCGCCCTCCTCGAAGGCGTCGCCGGTGAGCGGCGCCTTGAGGTCCACCGTGGGCGGGGTGCTCACGCTGAAGCTGACAATCGCCGTGCAGGTGGCGCCCACCTCGTCGGTGGCGACCATCGACAGGGTGTGGGTGCCCGGCGACAGCGTGCTGGTCGACGCGGTGACGTTGCCGCTGCTGTCGGGGGTGGAGGTGGCCAGCGTGCCGTCCTGGTCGCTGGCCCACGTGACCGCCAGCCAGTCCTCGGGCACGTCGACGTCGTCGACCTTCCCCCGCAGGCTGACCACCTCGCCCTCGGCGGCGTGCTCGCCCTCGGCCGGGGCGAGGATCGAGCAGGTGGGCGCGCTGTTGGGGGGACCGACCACGAAGCTGACACTGGCGCTGGTGGCCTTGCCGTCGGTGTCGGTGGCCGTGAGCGTGGCGTAGTAGTCGCCGGCCGCCATGTAGCTCACGCCGGTGGCGGTGCCGTCGTCGCTCACCGACAGGTCGATGGGCAGCACCCCGAGGGCGAACTCCTCCCACTCCAGCACCAGCGCCGAGGCCGCGTCCTCGGTGTCGGTCACCACCGCCGCGAACGACACCAGCCGGTCGGAGTAGTACACCCCCTCGGCGGTGGGCGAGGTGATCGTCACCACCGGCGCGTCCGTGGGGTTCACCACCAGCGTGACGTGGTCGTCGCCGGTGTTGCCCTGCGGGTCCTGGACGACCACCGCCACCGTGCTGTCGGCGGCGAGCAGCGCCGCCTGGCACAGGCTGGTCCCGTCGAGCAGCGGCGCCGCCGCCGGGCAGAGCTCCCGGTCGCCTGCCACCCACGTCGCCAGCAGCTCGTCGGGCTGGTCGTCCGCGTCGGAGATCACCGCCCGGAACGTCAGCGTCTCCCCCTCCCGGACCGCGTCGCCGTCGGCGTGGGAGATGATCTCCGCCTCCGGCGGCGTGCGCTGCACCGAGAGCGTGGCGTCGTTGCAGGCCAGGAGGAGCAGCGTGGCGGGCAGCGGGAACAGGCGAGGGGACATGGCGCGACCGGGGCGAGGGGCAGCGAGTTTACCACAGGCGATCAGCCCTCCACCGACACTCTCACCACGGCGGCGCGCTGGTCCCGGAGCAGGCGGGCGCGGGCCGTCCGGCCCAGGTGTTCCTCGAGCGCGGCGGCGTGGTCCAGGGTGCGGGTCAGCCCCCGCCAGTCCCGCACGCGCATCTGTTGGCGGAGCGCTCGGTTGTAGGCGTCGATGGCTTCGACCGGGCGCCCGGCCACGCCGCCGATGTCGCCGAGGAGGCGCAAGGCGGCGCCGCGCGCGACGAACTCGCCCAGGTTGCCGTACAGTCCCGCCGCCCGGTCGGCGGCGATCATCGCGCCGTCGGTGTCGCCCTGCCGCAGGAGGGCGTCGGCCCGCCTTCGCCACAGGTTCGCCCGCAACAGGGCGTCGTCGCCCGCGGTGGCCTCCAGGGCGTCGAGCGCCCGCCGGATCCGGCCCCCCTCGCCGCGTACCAGGGCCAACGACACCTCGCCCAGCTTGAGGTTGGTCCGCTCCACGACACCCGCC
>CAYHRZ010000070.1:0-14892 GCA_964359125.1 uncultured Klebsiella sp.
CCGGGTTCTCGTAGCTGACTTGGGCGTTGAGCACCCAGGGTGACTGGCCCTGCAGGGGGCGTTGCTCACTGGTCTGGTTGCCCTCGGTGCCAGAGAGATCCACCTCGGAGGCGATGAGTGCCACGTTGCCCGCCACGTACACGTCGCGCAGCCAGTCGGCCACGCGGTCGAGTCGCTGGCGGACGTCGAACTCGGCGCCGACGTTGGTGGCGCTGGTGGCGTTGGCGAAGGTGCCCACGCTGCCCGACACCGCGCTCACGGCCACCACCGACTCGATGGGCTGGTCGAAGTACTTGAAGAAGGCCCCGGCCGAGACGCTCTCGCCCTCCCTCGGGTACCACTCCCACCGGGCGTCGACGTTGTCGATGACCGCCCGGTGGAGCTCAGGGTTGCCGAAGAGGGTGCGCCCGGTGCGGTAGTCGTAGTATTGCACCTCGGTGAGCTCGCGAAACTCGGGTCGCGACAGCGTGCGCCCGTAGCCGACCCGTACCAGCATCGCTTGGGGGTCGGTGGCCGGACCAACCGCGTAGGTGGCCGTCGCCCCGGGCAGCCAGTCGGTGGACCCGAGGTCGGCCACCACCGGGTCCCGGTCCGTGTCGAACTGCTCGAAGGTGGTGACCGCCTGCTCGGAGCGCTCGACGCGAACGCCGCCCACCGCGCGCAGGCGCGGCGTGAAGCCGGCATCGGCGAGGGCGTAGGCCGCGTAGATCTGCTGGCCGGCGGAGTAGTCGTCCGAGTTGATGGTGTTCTCTTCGAGCTGGAGGTACCCGAGGTCCTCATCGCCCTCGCCACCGATGTTCTCGTCGACGATCACGTCCTCGATGGGCGCGGCGAGGTCGATGCCCTCGGTGCCCCGGAAACCGTAGGAGAAGCGGCGGGTGGCCGACTCGCGGCCCCGGCTCGAACGCAGCCCGCCCACCTTCGCCTTGGCCGCTTGGTTGAAGAGCCGGAAGGGAACGGAGAGATCGAGGCCGCCGTCCTGGAGGTTGTCGTCGAGCGAGAGGTACTGGATGTCGTTCCAGGAGCCGCGCTGCGACAGCACGTAGCCCCCGTCTTCGGTGCGGTTATAGCTCCACTCGCGACGATCGGGCTCCCGGCGCGAGGCCGTCGAGGTGGCGTACCGTCCCTCCACCAGCACGTGCGTGAAATCCAGTTTCAGGGCTACTTGCTCGTAGATGAGTTGCTGCTCCACCCAGCTCGACCGCTGCGACCGGGTGTCGTTGCTGCCGGTGGGGTCGTCCGCGTCGTAACTGATCGCGCTGGCCGTGCTGGTGCGGTTGAGGAGGGTGGTGGAGCGCAGTGTCACCCGGTCCTGCCACTCGGCGCCGAGGGCGATTGCTCCGCCGAGGCGGACCGTGTTGCTGGTGTCCACGAAGCTCGTCCGCCGGCTCTCCACCAGCCCGTCGGCGCCGCTGGCGTATACCGATCGGGTGCCCTCCTCCAGGTCCCAGCCGTTGGCGTACACCAACCCTACCAGCCCCCCGATCGCGAAGTCGCCCAGCGGCAACTTGCCCCCGGCGTTGAGCGTGGCACCGAAGTCGGGCGGCAGCGTCTGGGAGGACAGGCCCCAGCGGTTAGGGATCATCTCGCCGAAGGCCTCGAGCTCCTCGGCGGTGTAGCCGCCGTCGGAGAACATGCCCTGCGACTTCAGCGGCTCGTCGGCGCTGGCCGTCGCGATGGCCTCGGGCAAGGCCCGGTACTGCTCCCCGAACCCTAGCCAGTCGGTGGGGCCCGCTGGGCCCGCCAGCCCGGTGGCGAACGTGCTACCCGCGACGTAGGTGCCGCTGGTGCCCACGCTGAACAGGGGTTTCTCTGGAATGTTCCGCGTCTGCACCTCCACCACGCCGCCGCCGAACTCGGCCGGCCGGTCGGGAGAGAAGCTCTTCTGGATCACCACCTGCTCCACGAGCGAGGTGGGGAAGATGTCCAGGGGCACCACCCGTTTCTCGGGCTCGGGGCTGGGCAAGGACGAGCCGTTGAGCAGGGTGGCGGAGTAGCGGTCGCCGAGGCCGCGGACGTACACGTACTTGCCGCCGATCACGGTGAGTCCGGTCACTCGTTTCAGCGCGCTCGCGGCGTCGCTGTCGCCCGACTTGCCCATTTGTTCGGCACCGAGTATGTCAGAAACACTGCTGGCGTCCTTTCGCTCCTCGAGCGCGGTGGCGGTGCCGCCTACGATGCGGGGGGCCGTCACCGTGAGGTCATCGAGGTGTAAACCAGTTTTCTGCAAGACGAGGTGGGCGCTGCGAGTGGCCTCGGGCACCACGTCCACCGGCTGGTCGTCGCCCTGGTAGCCGGCCCGGATCGCCGAGAGGTCCCAGCGCCCCGAGGGCAGGTCGAGGCGGAAGCGCCCTTCGGCATCGGTGGTCGCGGTGGCGCCGTGCCCGCGCACGTACAGGCGCACGCCGGCCAGCGGGGCCCCGCTCTCGTCGGTCACCCGGCCCTCGAGGATCCCGGGTGGCCCGCGGGGAAGCACCACGGTGCTGGCCGTGGCGGGGGCCTCCACGGTGGCACGGGGGCCGTCCGCCGCGAGGGTCACGAGGACCTCGGTGCTCAGCCCATCGACCACCGGCACCGGGGGCAGCGGCTGGCCACCGACGAGGAACTCCACCGAGCCCGCGTCGAGGGCGAGCCGGAAGCTCCCGTCGGGGCCGGTTCGCACTTCCTGGGCGCCGACGCGAACCGGGATTCCCGCCTCGGGGCGCCCGGACTCGTCGAAGACCACTCCCTCCACGACGCCCTCCGCGTGGGCGCCACGGACGAGGACCAGGAGCAGCCCCAGCGCGGTCAGGGACACGATCCGCCCTCGGCGCAAGCGGCGATGGCGCGACGCAGATCGGTGGCGCGCCGGAAGGCGGCGGGGTCGGAGATGTCGCCCAGCCAGCGTTCCGCAGCGGGCATGTCGCCGAGGCGGAAGTAGCTGTAGGCCAGGCCGTAGCGGATGCCATCGTCGCGACCCAGGCCCAGGCGCTCCAGCCGCCCCTCGAGCGACACGGCGCGGTCCCAGGCCCCGGCGTCGATGAACAGCCCCAGCCGCTGCCGGGCCTTGGCCAGGGGTTCGGGTACGTCGGCGTTGAGCCGCAGCGCCGCGTCGAGGTCGTTGCCACGACGATACGCCTCGGCGGCCTCCAGGGCCAGCGCGGGGTCGAGGGTGGCGGCGCGCTCGAGGAAACGTCCGGCGGCGCGCGGGAGGCCGGCGTCCAGCGACGCGCGGGCGGCCTGCACCAGGAGGTCACGGTCCTCGCCCTCCTCGAGCAGCGCGGCCTCCAGGATGGTGAGCGCCTCGGTCGTGTCGCCCCCTCGCCGGAGCGCCTCGGAGATCGCCACGGCGTCGTCAGCGTCGGCGTCGTCGCGACGCAACAGGGCTTCTCCGCGCGCTCGGGCCTCGCGGTAGAGCCCCTGCCGCACCAGGAGGAAGACCTGCTGGCGGCGCATCTCGGCCTGCGCCGGGAAGCGCGCTGCGCCTTCTTCCAGCGCCGCCCAGGCGCCATCGGGGTCGCCCGCGTCCTGGTGGGCCTGGGCCCGCAGTAGCCAGGTCGCGGGCATCCCCGCACCGACGTCGCCGGACCGGCCGAGGGCCGCCAGCGCCTGCTCGGGGGCGCCCGCCGCGAGTTGTGCACGAGCGAGGTGGATCTCCAGCAGTTCGCGCCCCTCCGTGGCCGCGGCCAGCGCCGCCGTGAACGCCTCCACCGCCTCCGACGCCCGCCGGTCGTGCAGCGCCACCAGGCCGCGCAGGGTCCAGTAGCGGGCGTGATCGAGGTCCCTGGCGGCCGGGTCGATGGCGTCGAGGGTCGCCTCGGCCCGCGCCCACTCCCCCTCGCGGACCAGGAGGCCCGCCAACAGGAGCGGGTCCTCCGCCGCACCCCGACCTCTGGGGCCGGCGTGGGCAAGGCTGGCCAGGAGCAGCGCGAGGGTGAACAGTCGGCGCACCGGCTACTCCAACTGGAACCGCAGCGTCTGGCGCACGCGCACGGCAACCGGGTTGCCGTCCTCCTGGCCGGGCTCGAAGCGCCAGTCCCGTACCGCCGCCGCGGCCGCGTCGTCGAACACTCCGGGTGGGTCGGCCTCCACGACCGTGACGTCTTGTGCCGAGCCGTCGATGTCGACGACGAACGACACCGTCACCCAGCCCGACTGTCCCAGCGAGCGTGCTCGCGCCGGGAAACTTGGCGGCTGGCGCTCCGTGGCCCGCGGGGGGACGTCCACGGTGTCCTCGTCAACCACCGCCCCGCCCATGTTGCCCACTAGGGCGTCGGTAGCGGAGGCCAGCGCGGCGTCGGCGTCGTCGCCGAGACCGAAGTCCAGGCCGGCGAGGCCCGCGGCGAGCAGCGGCGACGGCGAGGGGGCGGGGCGGGCGGACTTCCGGGGCGTGCTGGTCCGCCGCGCGCGATTGCGGGCGGGCCGGGCGCGCGGCTGCACCGCCACCTCGGCGATCACCGCCACCGGCTCCATCGCCCGTGGCTCGAGCTGGGCGTTCATGCCGAGGCTCAGCGCCACCACGCCGACGGTGCCGAGACAGGCCACGACGAGGGCGCCCAGGAGGCGCGGGAGCCTACCCTTCCTCGGCATCGGTCACCACGCCCACGTCCTTGGCGCCGGCGAGTCGGCACTGGTCCACCACCTCGATGAGCTTCTCTGCGGGCACCCGGCGGTCGGCCACCACCAGCACCGCCTTCTCGGCGGCTCCGCCGATCGCGTCGCGGACCCGGCTCTGGAGCATCCACGGCCGCACCGGCGCGTCGTTGACGTACACGTCGAGGGAGCGGTCGATGAACACCCGCAGCGCCCTGCTGCTCGCCGGCGTGGCGCTCTGCGCCCCCGGCCGCTCGATCTGCAACTCTGCGTCCTTGGCAAAGGTGGTGGTGACCATGAAGAAGATCAGCAGCACGAGGATGCAGTCGATCAGCGGCACCACGTCGATGTGTGGGTCCTGGTGCTCGGCGTGGTGGCGCCTCACCGGGCCCCCGCGAGGATCGCCTTGAGTTCCTCCAACTCACCGCGAAGGCGCGCCTGCGACTGCCGCAGGTACCCGCCCGCGAGCAAGCCCGGCACGGCGATGGCCAGGCCCATCTGCGTGGCGTACAGCGCCTCGACGATTCCCCCCGCGATGCCCTCGGAAGCGGTCGACGTGGTCGCGGTACCCAGCGAACCGAAGGTCTCGATGAGCCCGGTGACCGTCCCCAGGAGGCCCAGGAGCGGGGCCATCGCCACGAGGCAGGCCACCAGCCGGTCTCCCGAGCGCAACTCCTCGTCGAGCTCGCCCACGGCCTCCTCCAGCACCGGAATGGGAACCGGGCCGCTCCGGTCGCGCCATAGCCTTGCTCCCCGGGCCGCCGCCGTCGCGATGATTCCTCGTTCCGGCCAGGTGGCGCCTGCGATGCCCGCCTCGACCATCGCGCGGAGCGGGCGCCGGTCGCCGCGGCGCAGGAGCAGCAGCCGGTGGCCGATGGCGAACCACAACACGAAGGCGGTGGCGAAAAGTGCGGGCATCACCACCCCCCCGCCCGTCCAGAGGTCGTAGACCAGGAGCCACGGTCCCTCACTCACGGCTGGCCTTGAAGGGAACGGCGTTGCCGGATGGCACGGGGCGCGCTTCCAGGGCGTTGAGGGTAGACAGTGCCGCCCGGTCGATGCGGTTCTTCACCGTGTCGGCGATGCTGGCGAGGACGTTGCCGGCCAGGAGCGTGGGGATCGCCACGGCCAGGCCCAGCGCGGTACAAACCAGCGCCTCGGCGATGCCCGCCGACATCAGCTTCGGGTTGCCGGTGCCGTGCTCGGTGATCACCTCGAAGGTGGCGATCATGCCGGTCACCGTGCCGAGGAGGCCGAGCAGCGGCGCCCCCGCGGTGATCACCGTCAGGGCGGAGGCGAAGCGGTCGATCGCCGGCGTTTCCTTGAGAATCGACTCGTCGACCACCCGGTCGAGTTCCGCTGGGCTGCGGTGGGCGTTCTCGACAATCGACCGCACGACCCGTGCGGTGGGCCCACCCCGCCGGCCCAGGTTGGCGAGCGCGCGGGGCACGTCGCCGTCGCGGATGGCGTCCACGGCGGCATCGACGACCTCCTGACCGCCCCGTCGGGCGAAGAGCAACGAGACCGCGCGGATGACCACCAGGCCGGCGCTGACCAGCCCCAGTCCGAAGAGAACCTGCCCCATTGTCCCGGCGTCGCTCAGCAGTTGACCGAGGCCCCCCTTCTTCTCGGCCTCCTCGGCGCCTCGGTCGGCTTCGAAGAGCTGGATCTCGAGCATCGAGGGTACGCTGTTCGAGGCCAGCGCGGTGGCGGTCGTGGCACCGAAGGACTCGCGAAGTTGGAGGCGGCCCTCGCCCGCCGGTGCCAGCGCCCCGCGGCCGGCGTCGGCCATGCCCCAGCCCGCCACTTGCCCGAACTGGTACACCCGGCCCGTGACTTGCTCGCCGCTGGGCAGGAAGAACACGCCGTCCCTCCAGCCCGTGTTGCGTGACTCCCCGAGCGCCACCGCCGCGGCATCGAAGAGTTGTGGCAAGGCCAGGGCCGCGTCGTCGGGCAGCGCGAGTGCCAGCGACTCCGCGCCTTGGAACAAGGTGGTCGACAACAGCGCCTCCGCGTCGCTCACCCCGCTGCTCTCGCGCTCCAACGTGTCGAAGGTGTCCTCGGCTCGGTCGGCCACGCGGGTGGCGGTCACCAGCGCCGCCTGCCGTCCAGCGAGGTCTGCGTCGGCCTCGGCGATGGCCTGGATCCCCGTGCGCTTGACCTCGGCCACTCGCTCCTCCAGCTCCTTTCGTTCCGCCACGAGGTAGGCGTATTCTTTCTGGTAGGCGAGGTCCAGCGTGCTCTGCGGGGCTTCTCCCCACGACAGGGTCGCGACGAGCAGGGTCATGGTGTACTGCTCGTGTAGGGGTTGGGCAACTCGAAGGCGCCGGTACGAACGCCGTGCTTGAGCTTGTCGAACAGCGTTTCCACCGCCAGTTGCTCACGGCGCTCGCCGAGCGTCACCCAGCGCCACGCGCCCGCCTCGTGCCGTACCACGCCTACTTGTCCACCCTCTGTCCTGAAATACAAGGCCACCATGCCCAGCCGCGCCACGTCGGCGAGCATCTCGGAGCCGTCGACCGCGATCACCTGCCGATCCAGCCCGTTCTCCTTGGCCAGCCGCATTTCGTCCTCGGTGAAGGCCCACAGCCGCGATGCGGCCGCCTCGGGCCGGATTGCGCCGTCGGCGAGCTGTGATGACAAGCGGTCGAGTTCTCCCAGCCGCTCGGCCAGGTGGTAGGGCAGACCCGTTTCCACCACTCGGCGCAGCGCTCCGATAGCGGCCTGCACCGCCGGGGCGAGGCTGGTGGCCCGCCCCTGGTGCGCCGCCAGTTCAGCGCGCCGCGCCTCCATCTCGCCTTGCACCTGCGCCAGCCGCAGCGACTCCCGCCGTAGCTGCACGTCGATCTCCGCTTTCTGGGCGTCGATCGCTCGCAGCCGCGTGCGTGTGTCGTCTTTGGCCTCGGCGAGGTCGGCGGAGAGGGTCTCCACCTCGCGGCGGAGCCGGGCGAGTTCCTCGGCGCGAGAGTCGGTGCCGGCTAGGGCGGGATGGCCGAGCAGCATGCTCAACACGAGGTAGAGACCGTGGTACATCGTCGTTAGTTGGGGTCGTGACGGGTCCACCCCGCCGTCCAGTCCGTGGTGCCGTCGAAGGCGCCCACGTAGCTGGCGGCTTCGAAGAAGCTGTCGGAGGGCGCTTGCCCCCCGGTGAGCAGGGGGGAGCCCGTGCTGGGGGCGAAGTCGGGGACGTCCTGGTTCCAGGCGTCCGCCAGCCCCAGGTCGGCGACGACGCGGTTCTGGGCCGCCGCGTCCTCGAAGATGCCCTCCTCGGTGCCGGTCTCGGCTTCCTCGGCACTGTCCTCGTAGGGGTTGGCGCATGCGATCACGCTGTTGGTGATCGACGCGGTGCCGGCGCTGAAGTAGTCGTACGTGGCCTGGTCCCGGATCGCCAGGCAGCCCGACGAGAATCCGTCCGCGGCAATGTTGGCCAACGTGGGCGCGAAGCCGCGGCGGAGCAGCAGACCATAGTTCGATTCGGCCAGGTCGATGTCGCCGATGAAAGTGACATTCGACACCATGGGCTTGGTGAGGGGCTCCGCCGTGTGGACGTCGGGGTTGTTGTCGGCTTCGGTTCCGTTGTTGCCCGTGCCGCCCCACTGCTGGACGACGGCGAACTGCATCTTGCCCTGGTAGCCGAGGTCGAAGTCGATGCCGTCGTCGCCCGGGGAGGTACAGAGGATGTGCTTGGCGGTGACCGCGCCGCCCCAGAACTCGATGCAGTCGTCGGAGGTCTGGTGGACCTGGATGTAGTCGAGCTCCGTCGCGCTGCCCACACCTTGGAGGCCCAGTCCGTTCACTTCGTTGTCCGGGCTCACTTCGGTGCCGCCGAACTCGATGACCACGTAGTTCAGCCACCCCGAGTCGTCGCCCCAGTCGTCACCGCCGTAGGTGCCGGTGTTGCCCTCCCCCTCCGCTTCGCACGGTGTTGTGCCGTCGGTGCAGGCGTTGATCGGCGCGCGGCCGTTGAGCACGATGCCACCCCAGTCGCCGCGGGCCCGGGCGCCGGGAAGCTGGTCCGACGTGAACACGATCGGCGCGGCGGCGGTGCCCGACGCCCAGAGCTTGGAGCTGCGGCTGACGATCAGCAGTCCGTTGGTCGCGGACTCGCCATACACGGTGGTGCCCGGTTCGATCTCGAGGATCGTCTCGTTGGTGTCGTCGCCGATGACCACGCCGCTCCGGAGCAGCCAGGGCTTGTCGGCGGTGAGGCGCATGCTCGCCGTGTACTCGCCGCTGAGCACGCAGGCGCCGTTCTCGTCGACGCAGTCGGCGGCTGGGATGTCCGAGTCGGTGTCGGTGTCGGTGTCGGTGTCGGAATCCGTGTCGGTGTCGGTGTCGGCCGCGTCCTTGGACGTGTCGTCGGGATCCTCGCCGGAGCATCCGAGCAGGGTGAGCGGGAGTAGAGAGACAAAGGGCAGGGTGCGCATGTGGTTGCCGTGTCCCCGGGGAAGGGCGGCGAACCGCCGTCCGAGGCACACCATTCTAGGGGGGCCGCGTGACACGCCCGCGCCCCTTGGGCGAATGCTGCGCACCGCCCCCACGACAGCCCGCCACGACCGGGTGACGGTGGGGTGTCGGCTACTCCCCCGCCGCGACGATCATCTCGTCCCAGGCGGTGGCCCCGGCCCAGGGGGCGCGGGCGTAGATCGGGGGCATCTGCGCCGAGGCCGGCGAGTAGATGCTCAGGCCGTTGGCATTCTTGACGCGGCCACCCTGGTTGTAGTTCGAGATCACGAGCGCGTCGGCGGCGGACAGGGCCGACGCGATGGCCTCGTCGACGGCGTCGTCGTCGTTGGCGGTGGCCATGCGGCTGAGCAGGTCGCTGACGTCGTGATCCAGTGACTGCGGGCCGTCGAAGCCCTGGGCGTCGGCGGCAGACAGCGCGAGCAACTCCGCCGCGTTGCCACCGGCGATGATGTCTTGGGCGAGTTCGTCGATCGCCCTGGTGAACGCGGGTAGTTGCCGCAGGTCGACCACCGACTGGGTGCTGTCGGGGATCTCGTGGAAGCGAAACGCGATGCTGTCGCCCAGTTCGGCCGCGCTCATGGTGGGGTCCGCCACGAGGTCGGCCATGCTGCCGGTGTAGTCCCAGCCCTGGAGGTCCTCGTAGTCCTGGGAAGCCACCATCACCTCGGCGTGGTCGGCCACCGACCACGCGACCTCCCACATCATCATGGTGCAGGCGTCGAAGCCCACCAGGTCGACGGGGCGCCCCAGGGCCTCGGCGGCGGCGGCGTACACGGCCGTGACGTCGCCCCCGGCCACGCTCATCGAGCTGCGCGCGCCGTAGTCCTCGGAGATGGCCTTTTTCTCGATGCCGGGCAGCAGGCTCCAGCCGGTGCCGTGGTCCCAGAGCACCAGGGCGACCCGGTCCGCCGGGAACGTGTCGATGCCCCACTCGGCGAACTCGATCACCGTCTGCGGGTCCCCGCTGTCCACCTCGCCCAGGTCGGCGAGCACCGGGGAGCTGATGGCGCGGGGGTTCTCGTCGGCCTCCACGCGGTAACGCCGGGCGCCGGTCCAGTCGCCGTCGCCGGTGTCGTAGTCCTCGCTGCGGTCGAGTTGGACGACGATGTTGACCGCGCTGGTGGAGCCCACCACCTCCATCTCGTTGACGTCGGCCAGCGCCCAGCGCTCGAGGTCGTTGTCGCCGTTCATGAACACCAGGAAGGTCCAACTCTCGCCGCCGTCGCCCGAGTCGTCGGCGCCGCTGGTGTCGGTGGTGCTGCCGCTGTCGTCGCCCTCGTCGCGCGGCAGGTACTCCCCGGCCCCCCCGCGGTTGGTGCTGGTCATGGTCTCGGGGGCGCAGGCGAGCAGGAGGAACATCGCGGCGGCACCTTAGCCGCGGATCCGCCCCGGCAGCGCGCGGAGCCACTCCACCCACACGAAGGCCACCGGCACCACCAGGAGCGTGAGGAGGGTGCTGCTGATCACGCCGCCGATCACCGCCACCGCCATCGGCGCGCGGAATTCACTACCTACGCCCGAGCCAATGGCGGTGGGCAGCATGCCCAGCACCATCGCCGCGCTCGTCATGAGAATCGGCCGTAGGCGACGCGGACCGGCGGCGCGCATGGCGTCGGCCGGCGTCATGCCCTCGCGCAGGTGGACGAGCGCCCCGTCGACGAGGAGGATCGCGTTCTTCGTCACCAGGCCCATCAGGAGGATGATCCCGATCTGGCTGCCCATGGAGAAGCTGGACCCGGTGGCGGCGAGGCCTAGGATTGCGCCCACCATGGCCAGCGGCACGCTGGCCATCAGCGTGAAGGGGTGGACGAGGCTCTCGAACTGCGACGCCAGCACCATGAAGATGAAGACGAAGGCCACGGCGATGGCGAGGCCCATCGCGCCGGCCGTCTCTTCCATGTCCCGGGCCTGGCCGTCGATCTCCCAGGTGTAGCCCTCGGGAAGTGGCTCCTCGGCCATGCGACGTTTCACTTCTTCGAGCACGCCGCCGAGGGCCGCGCCGTCGGCGATCTGCGACCAGATCGTCACCGCGCGCATGCGCTGGTGGTGCAGGATCTCGCTGGCCCCGGACCCCATCGACACGGTGGCCACGTCGCCGAGGCGCACGTCGCCCCGCGGGGAAGGCAACAACAGGTTCCGGATGGCGCTCTCCGACGTCGAGAAGCGCGGCGCGGCCCGCACGCGGATGCTGGCCTCGGGGCCGCCGTCGCGCAGCGAGCCCACGATGTTGCCCTCCACCAGCGCGCGGGCAGAAAGGCCCACCACGCCCGCCGGGAGCCCGCGATCGGCGGCCACGGCGCGGTCCACCGCCACCACCAGCTCGGGGCGACCGGGGGTGACGGTGAGGCGAACGTCGCTGGTGCCCTTGACGCCCGCCACCAGCTTCTCCACCCGCGCCCCTTCCCGCGCCACGCCGTCGACGTCGGGCCCCTGCACGATGATCATGAACGGCGGCCAGTCCCCGAGACCCTCGATCATCGCGGGCTGCTGCAGGCTCACTTCGGCGCTGGGGTTTGCGGCCAGCGCGCTCCGCACGGCTTCCTCGTAGTACGACAACGGCAGCGGTCGCGACGCCTTGTCGACGAGGCCCACCCGGAAGCGGGCCCGGTGCGACTGGTCCTCGTGGCCCACGAGGCTGTACACCCGGCGTACGCCGTCGATCCCCAGCAGCGCCTGCTCCTGGGCGCGGGCCACGTCGTTGGTGCTGGCCAGGGCCGTGCCCACGGGCAAGCGCACGTCGGCGATGATCTCACCGCGGTCTTGCTTGGGCACGAACTCCGCGGGGATGAAGGTGGCCACGGCGCCGGTACACAGCAGCGTCGCGAGCGCAAAGCCCATCGTCAAGAACGGGTGGCGTAGCACGCCGTGCAGCACCGCCCGGTAGGTGGCGTCGATGCCGTCGAGGAACCGCTCCACCAGCCCCGCCAGACCCGTGCGCTTGCCGTGGTGGGCCACGGAGAAGCGCGCCGAGAGCATGGGATCGAGGGTGAACGCCACGAACAGCGACAGCAGCACGGCCACGGCGATGGTGAGCCCGAACTGCTTGAAGAACTGTCCGACCATGCCCGACATGAACGCGACGGGCACGAAGACGGCCACCAGGGAGAGGGTGGTGGCGAGCACGGCCAGCGCGATCTCGGACGTGCCCCGGCTGGCGGCGGTGACCGGGTCGTCGCCCGCTTCGAGTCTTCGTGTGATCGCCTCGCGCACCACCACGGCGTCGTCGATCAAGAGGCCGATGGCCAGGCTCATCCCCATCAGCGTCATCATGTTGATGGAGAACCCCAGGGCCGCCATCATCGCGAAGGTGCCGATGATCGAGGTGGGCAGGGCCAGCGCGGAGATCAGCGTGCCGCGCCAGTCCAGCAAGAAGAACAGGATGACGAGAATCGCCATCGCGCCGCCGTAGTAGATGGCGACCCAGACCTCGTGGGCGTTGGCTTCGATGTCGCGACTCTGGTCCGCGATCACCTCGAAGGTGGCGCCCTGTCCCAGCTTCGGAATCACCTCTTCCAGTCGCGACACCACCCGGTGCGCTACCTCGATGGTGTTCGCCCCGGACTTCTTCACCACCTCGAGGGTGACGGCGTCCTTGCCGTTGTTGCGGACGTAGCGAGTGGCGCGCGTCCACGCGTCGGTCACCTCGGCCACCTCCCCCAGGCGCACCAGGCGCCCGTCGGGGAGGTTGTGGACCACGGCACTGGCGAGGTCCGGCACGGAGGTGAACTGCCCGGTGGCGCGGACGCCGATGCTGTAGTCGGAGGCGCGGAACTGCCCGACCGGCACGCTGATGTTGTCGTAGCCGATGCGCTCGGCCACCTGCTGCGCGCCGATGCGCAGCGCGGCGAGCCGCTCCATGTCGAGGTCCACGTGGACCTCGCGGTCCTGGCCGCCCTGGATGTTGACCGCGCCCACGCCGTCGACTTGCTCCAGGAGCGACTTGAGGCGCTCGTCGGCCAGGGCCCGGGTGTCGTTGACCGACCCGTCCGACGCGAGCGCCACCACCAGCACCGGGAGCGCCCCGATGTCGACCTGCCGCACCAGGGGGTCGTCGGCCGCGGCGGGCAACTTTGCCTCGATGGCCCCCACCCGGTCGCGCACGGAGGAGGTGGCGGCTTCGAGGTCCTGTTCCAAGTCGAACTGGATCATCACCAGCGACACGCTGTCGCGGGTGAAACTCTGCAGTTTCTTGATGCCGGCGATGCCCGCCACCGCGTCTTCGACGGGGTCGGTGATGTCGCGCTCGATGTCGGCCGGTGACGCCCCCGGGTACACCGTCTGCACCAGTAGGATGGGGAAGTTCACCGGCGGGTACAGGTCCGTCGGCAGGCCACGGTAGCCAAGCAAGCCGAGCACGATCACCGCCACCGAGAGCATGGCCGTGAACACGGGGCGGGCGATCGCGACGTCGGAGATCCCGAGTCCACCGCTCCACGTGCGGGGGCTGGGGCTGGGGTCGGTGGGGCCGCCGTCGCCCGCGCTCACCCCTCGCCCCCGAGACCGCTGGGCGGGTACAGCACGACGTTGTCGCCCGGCGACAGCGCGCCGCTCACCAGCGTCAACCCGCTGGCCTCACCCAGCACGCGCACGGGGACGCGGGTGTAGATGCCCTGTCGTTCCACGATCACCGAGAAGTCGGGGCGGGCGACGACGGCGGCGGCGGGCACGGCGGTGACCTCGGTCGGGACAGCGGCGCTGACGGTGGCGCGGGCGTAGGCGTGGGCCCGGAGGGAGGCCGGCGGGTCGGCGACCCTGATCTCGACCGGCAGCCGCCGCGTGCTGGGATCCAGGGCCTGGAGGACGCGGGACACCGTGCCGGGCACCCCGAGGGGGTCGGTCCCGGCGGTGACGGTGGCCGCCAGCCCCGGCGACAGCCAGGTGGCGTCGTCGCTCACCGAGCCCTTCAGTTGCAGGGCGGTGAGGTCCTCCAAGAGGAACATGGGCGTGCCCGCGCCGACCATGGTGCCGGCGTTGTCGGGGCCGTTGCTGATCGTGCCCGCTATCGGCGCCCGGAGCGTGTGGTTGGCCACGTGGGTGCGCGCCAGGAGCACCGCCGCCCGCGCCTGCTCGACGCCCGCCCGGCCGGCGAGGATGCCGGCCTCGGCCTCCCCCCAGGCCTGCTCCGAGAGGCCGCCGGCCGCGTGGAGTTGCCGCGCGCGCTCGAAACCGGCCTCGCCCGACGCCAGTTGTGCTTCGGCCCCGGCCAGCGCCGCCTCGGCCTGGGCGAGTTGCGCGCGCGCCATGCGGTCGTCCAGGGTGGCGAGCGCCTGGCCTCGCTCGACCACCTCGCCGCGAGCGACCAGCAGCCGCTCCAGGCGCCCCGGCACGTCGAACCCCAGTTGCACCGAGGCGGCGGGGAGGAGCGAGCCATCCAGGGTCGCGACCGGCAAGTAGGTGGCGGTCACCACCTTCGCCGTGGCAGGCGCGGTCACGGTCGTTGTCGCCGCGTCGGCGGTTCCGTCGGTGGTGCAGGCACCGCCGCCGCCCAGGAGCCCTACGGCCGCGACGACGACGAGAGCGGGGCGATGGGCAAGGTGCATGGGGCGCCCGCGATAGTCAGCGCGCCCCTCGCCGGCAAGCGTCAGCGGAGCCCCGGAGGCGCGTTGGCCGGAATAGTTGCCGGGGCGCGTGCTGCTTCTCGTGCCGATCTTCGCGATGCTGGTCGGCTGCCCGCGGGCCCCCGCCGGTCCTGGTCAAACGCTGGTGGAGGACATCCGGTTCGAGGGCACCGGTCGCGGTCTCCTCGCGGCCGACAGCCCGGCGTCCCTGAGCGACGTCTTGGAACAGGGCCACACGCGGCGGCTCTTCGACGCCGGCAAGGATGCGGCAGAGCGTCGTCTTCCCCGCCCCGTT
>CAYHRZ010000071.1:0-14798 GCA_964359125.1 uncultured Klebsiella sp.
CTTCCGCGACACCATGCACGAGGTGCCGGCGATGATCCGCTGGGCCCAGGCCCACATCGACGTGGTCCACTCGATGGTGTTCATCCTCTTCCGGACCGGCCGGTCCGGCGAGTACGACTACTACGCCGGCGCCGAGAAAGTCGGCCTCGACCAACTGCCGTACTACGACCAGGAGAAGAACCCCGTCCCCCTCACCACCCCGGAGTTGTTCGCGCTCATCCGCGAGCAGGACCCCGAGTTCTCGGCAGCGGCCTACCTCGGCGGCACCCGCGACCCCGAGAGTTTCAAGTGGACACTCGCCACCCGGGTGGGCACGCCCGATCGCATCTACGGCTACGTCGGCCCGCGGTTCATGGAGACGGTCCAGGTGGCGCACCACGCCCTGCGCGGCACCTACCTTGCCTACGCCAACCCGTGGCTTTTGAAACAGGGGCGCTCGACGATGGGGCTATTTGCCCCTGTCGATCCCAACATGCGCCAGGCCCTGGTGCGGTACGCGCGCGAAATCGCACAGAGCCCGCGGAAGGCGATGCGGCGGCTGCACCTGCAGAGCATCGCGTTCATCCAACCGATCGACATGATGGCCGACGGCGAGGCCAACATGTGCGACGGCTGTCCCGACATGACCGTCCACGACGGAAAGCTCGTTTGGAGCTGTCGTCTCGACGAGCTCAAACGCCACGGCACGTTCTTACACTGTCTCCCGAGGTCAGAATGTTGAGCAACCACGACCCAAACCGCCGCCTCCCCGCCCCGCTCGGTAGTAGGATTCCCTGGGAGGCAAGAGTGCCGAGAAAAACCCTCGCCCTGGTGACCGATGCCGAAGGCAAGGTGCAGAGCGCCTCGCCCAGCGCCGAGGCCACCCTCGGTCGCTGCGTGGGGCAGCCGTGCTCCGACATCGTCGAGGCCCGCGGCCTCGACGGCACCGTGGTGTGCACCCACAACTGCGCGGCCGCCTGCACCGACGGCACGCCCGCCGTCGAAGTGCGGGTCAAGGGCAAGACCTGGCGGATGTACTGTGCCGGCGCGGGCGAGCACCACACCGTCACCCTCGCCCCCACCGGGGAAGACATCGACGGCCTGCCGCCGTTGTCGCCCCGCGAGAAGGAGGTGCTCATCCTGGTGGCCGCGGGCCTCACCAACGCGCGGATCGCGCGCCGCCTCACCCTCTCCCGGGCCACCGTCCGCACCCACATCGAGCACATCCTCACCAAACTTCGCGTGCGCTCCCGCTCCGCGGCGGTGGCCCGCGCGATGGCGTCGGGGATGTTGGAGGGCTGAGCCCCCCTACCCCGGCACCGGCGCCGGCCTCGACGAGAGCGCCTTCTGCCAGTCGATGCGGCCAGTGAGCTGCATCAGCGCGAAGAGCGTGAGGATGCCGAGCACGGTGATGGTAAGCCCCGTGAAGCCGTCGAAGAAGTGCGCCACCGCGAAGCCCACCTGGTACAGCATCTGCGCGATACCCGCCTCCACGAAGGCGAAGCGGGCGCCCACCACCAGCCGCAGGTAGCTCACCACCAGGAGCACGCTGGTGGCCGCGCTGGTGCCGAAGGCCCACTCCACCGGCAAGTGGTCCGCCGTGTAGGCGAAGAGCAAGTTGAAGGCGAAGAACGCGGCGGCGATGAACACGTAGTTCACCGGGTGCACCTGGTAGCCCCGCAACAGCCCCAGCACGTACACCCACAGGAAGAACAGGCCCAGCGACAGCGGCGCGGAGAACGCGAGCTCGGTGGCCAACTCCCCGGGTTGGATGCGGGTGGGCATGATCATGCCCATGCCGTAGCCGGTGACGGCCGAGGAGAAGTCCCAGTCGAGCGTCCACCCGGGACCGTTGTCGACCTTGGTGGTGGGCGACAAGCCCGGGACCGGGAAGTCGATGCGGTCGAAGTCGGTGTCCATCGTGAGCGCGAAGTTCTTGACCTGCCCCACGCCCTGGGTGGGCTGGTAGGCCCAGGAGTCGGCGCCGCGGCTCTGGTAGCGCACCGCGAGGGTGACGGTTTGCCCGGGGTCCACCCACATCGAGTGGCTCACGCCGCCGCCGGAGGGGACAGCGTCGATCTCCGTGCCGTCGACCACCACGTGGAAGTCGTCGTACATGGCGTTGCTGTCCGGGAACACGAAACCGATGTCGAGCACGCGCCGCAGTGGCTCGTCGTGGGTGTAGGTCCAGGCGCCGGCGAAGCCCACGTCGTAGAGCGGGAACCAGACCAGGCCGCGGCGCCGCTCGTCGAGGCCGAGTGTCACGTCGACGTCGGTGCTCGCCAGCTCGCCGGGGCGAGTGCGGGTCTCCATCCGCCGGTCGGTCCGGCGCGAAACCACCTGGCCGTGGGCGTCGGTCACGTCGACCGTCTCGACCACCTCCTCCTCCCATCGCACAGTGAAGTTGGGCGCCCGCTGCGACTGGGCGTTGCCCCAGAGGGCGCCCACCTGCTCGCGGATGGCGTACTTGGAAGTGTTGCCGCGGGCGTCGGTGACCCCCGCCAGCACGAACCAGGAGACAGCCGCGAGCACGAAGACGACGACGATGCCGAGGGCGCGAAGCACAGGATGCATAGAAACTCCGGGGAACGCCCACAAGCTAGGGCGGAGCTGTGCGCCACCGGGTGACAAGGGGTGCCGGGTGCGCGGACACGCGGTGCAAAAGCGGTGCAGAAGGTCGCAGGCGCGCCGCGCGTTACCTTCCCGCCATGCTGCCCACGCTCAAGCTGCCCGCCCAGGTTTCTCTGGTGTACGCCGCCGCCACGCCGCCGCTCCTGGTGAAGGGGCGATGCGTGGCGCAGGCCGCCGACGCCCTCACGCTGGAGGTGCCGGAAGGCACCGACCTGCCCGCCGCGAGCACGGTGATCGTCGACTTCGCAGCCGAGTCGGGTGTCAGCCGGGTGATCGCCTCGGTCACCTCGGTGGAGGGCGGCCGCGTGGCCCTGAAGGTCACGCGGGTGCCCATCCCCGAGAAGCGCGAGTACCCGAGGATGAACGGCGGCATCGTTCTGAAATACTTCGTCGTCCCCGGCAAGGACGACGCGGCCGTCGACGCCTGGATCGGGGGCGGCGAGCCGGTGGGCAAACTGCACGAGCCCGACCCGTTCATGAACTTCAGCGTCACCGGCCTGGCGTTCGACGACCTCGAAACGTGTGCCGACGGCGACACGCTGGGCTTCACGATCACCGTGCCCGGCGCCGGCCACACCTGGCGCGGCGCGGCGCGGGTGGTGCGGGTGTGGAAGATCCCCATCGACGAGCGCGACGACTCGATCCCCGCCACCCACCGCATCGCGGTGAACTTCCTCTCCCTGCCCGACGACGCCGCCGAGGCGCTGCGGCTGCACACCCAGCGCATCCAGGAGGCGTGGCTGTGATCCGCGATCGACTCAAGGCCGCCGTGAAGAAGGTGGCGATCAAGGCCTTCGGCATGGAGTGGGAGGCAGAAGACATCCCGGAGAACGAGGCGCTCAAGAAGCGCGCGGCGCCGGCGGAGATCGACCCCAGCGTGATCCCGCGGGTGGTCGACGGCTCGGGCGACACCCCCGGCCCCAAACACCGCGAGAAGATCGGCCGCACCTGGCTTGCGTCGCAGGTGGTGAGCAACGTCTCGCCCTTCGTGGTCGACATCCGTCACCCCAAGGAGTGTGCTGGCGGCACCATCCCGGGGGCGGTCGTCCTGCCGGGCGACCAGATCAAGTCGCGACTCGACCTGTTCCCAGCGAAAGACGTGCGCGTCACGGTGTACGACCAGACCGGGAGCGACGCCTCCGACGCCCTGGCCACCTGGCTGCGCGAGCAGGGCTGGGAGCTCGCGCGCTTCTTGCAAGGCGGCTACGCCGAGTGGCTGGAGCACGGGGAGCCCGTGGCCAACCCCCAGCCCCCCGAGGGCGGCCGGTTCCACGTGGGGAACCCCGTGGAGTTCAAGAAGGGCGGCCGCGGGTACGTGCAGATCGTCGAGGGGGGCAAACCGGTCTACACCGTGCTGCTCGACGACGGCAGCGTGAAGCAGGGCGTGAAGGAGAAGGAGCTTGCTGGGTAGTGTGCTGCTGCTGGGGCTGGCCATGGCTGGCCCCGGCACCGTGCTCCCCGCCGCACCGGTTGCCGCCCCCGGGCGGGTGGCGCCGACGCCCCCCGACGCCCTGTCGGCTGCCATCGAGGCCCGCGGCCAGGGCGACGTCGAGCGCGCCATCGTGCACTACGAGGCCTGGCTGGCCGGGAAGGGTGGCACGGCCCGGCTGCGTGCGGCCGCCCAGCTAGCCCTGGGGCTCGCCTACCTCGACCGGGGCGACCCAAACCTCGCCAGCGCGCTCTTCTCGAAGGTGCGGGCGTCGGGCACGCCGGTGGCCCCCTGGGGGGCCTGGTACGAGGCCCGTGCGGACCACGAGCGCGGGCGGCACGAGGTGGCCGCGCGGGAGTGCTCCGCCTACCGCCAGAAGTGGCCGGAGGGCCCGCACGCCAGCGAGTGCCTGGTGCTCATCGGCGACGCCCACGTGGCGGCGGGCAACCGCGGGCCCGCCATCGGCGCCTACCAGGCCTACCTCGAGGCCCACCCCGACAGTCCCCGGGAGGAGACGCTCCGGCTGGGGATCGCGCTGGCGGTGTCGAACACCGACCCGACGCAGGGCATCCCGATGTTGTTGTCGCTGGTGCTCGACCACGCCTACCACTCCACCGGCGACACCGCGCGGGCCCGCCTCGACGAGCTCGCGAAGGAGGGCTTCTCGACCGCCTTGCCTGCCGACGGCATCACCGCCTGCCGCCTCGCCGCCGAGCGCAAACGTTGTGGCTACGAGACCGAGGCCTGGAAGATGTTCCAGGACCTGTCGTCACGGGCGGCCACCGACCCCGCCGTGGCCCAGTGGATCGACAACCACGAGGACCAGTTCATGTGGGGGACCAAGCAGTACCTCGCCGTCGCCGAGAACCTGGCGCAGCAGTACGCCGCGAGACCCACACCGGAGGTGGCCTGGCAGCGCTACCGGGCGCTCGGGCGCGGGGGTGACTGGAAGGGCGCCGCCCAGCAACTGGTCGAAGGCGCCAAGGCCCACCCCGGCAGCCGCTTCCGTTCCGCCAGAGAGGAGCTTGCCCGGGCGCAGTTGCTGGCCGGCGACTACGCCGGGGCCCGCGGCAGCTGGACGAGCATCGGCAAGTCGGGCGGGGCGCTGGGCAAAGAAGCACGCTGGCTCGCGGCGTTCTCGGCCTACCGGCTCGGCGACTACCCCGATGCCCTGTCGCGACTAGAAGCCATCGACAACGGCGACGACTGGACGGCCGCCGCCGCGCGTTTTTACCGCGTCCGCACGCTGCAGAAGATGGGAGAATCGGAAAAAGCTAAGTCTGCGGCGGACAGCATCGTGAACGAGGAGCCGTGGAGCTGGTACGCTTCGCTCCTGCGCAACGGCGAGGGTGCGGTCGTCGCGCGGGCTGGTCGATGGCCTGGGCCGACGGCAGCCGGCGCCGCGCCGCTGCCCCGGGTCACCCACGCCCTGCCACCCGTGGCGCGGCCCACCGGGGGACAACGTTCGCCCGAGGCGAAGTTGTCGCTCGTCGCCGCACCCGGCGCGGCAGCAACCGCCCCGGGCGCGGTGTCGACCGGGAGCGCGGGGCGGGCCTGGTACACCCGTCCCGAGTCGTACCAGCCGAGCTTCCTCTTCGACCCCGCCACCGGGGCGCGTTTGCTGGAGGAACTGTCCACGGACCACCCCGACCTCTTTCCCGACGCCCAGGCCGCCGCCGACCTCGCCCGCGCCGGCGCCTTCGAGCTCGCCGCGCCGCTGGTGGCGCGCATGTACGACGCCATCGACCCCGCCGTGGGGGGCACCGCCCGCCCCGAGGTCGAGCTCGACGCATCCGAGTGGCGCCAGGTGTTCCTCCTGGTGCGCGACCACTACCACGTGGCGCGGTTCTCCTGGGGCACCCACAAGCTGGCCGCCACCCCCGACCAGAAGGTCACCGCCTGGCGGCTGAGTTTCCCGAGCGCCGAGGCCGACGCCCTGTGGCGCCACGGCGAGGCCTACGACGTGGACCCGCTCCTCGCCCTGGGACTGATGCGGCAGGAGAGTGTTTACCGGCAGTGGGCGCTGTCCCCGGTGGGCGCCATCGGCCTGATGCAAGTGATGCCGCGCACCGGCGCGCGGGTGGCGGCGCGCATGGGCGACCGCAGCTACTCCCCCGACGTGCTGGAAGATCCCTCCACCAACGTGCGCTACGGCGCCTGGTACCTCGGGCAACTGCTCGACCGCTTCGGCGGCGCCTGGCCCCTGGCCGTGGCCAGCTACAACGGCGGCCCCCACAACGTGTCGGCCTGGCTGCGCCCCTGGGGCGACAGCATCCCGCTCGAAGACTTCGTGGAGCACATCCCCTACCCGGAGACCCGCGACTACGTGAAGAAGGTCGGCGGCTACTATGCCACCTACGTGGCGCTCTACGGCGAGCCCGGCGACGTGGTGGTGGTGCCCACCCGCGTGACGAAGGACGACCCGAGCACCGTCGACTTCTGACGTCAAGAGGGGTCGGAGGTTAAGCGTTAAGCCTTTCCGGAAAAAGCCGCGTTCGTCCGTCCCGGGGCGCGGCTCGATGTCCCCGCCACGCCCCTACCGCAACCGCGCCCACCCCACGCCCACCGCCGCGTCGCGGGGCGTGCTGCCCAGCCCGTGAGACAGCCGCAGCCCGGCGCTGTCGACCCCCGAGAACTCGTGCCCGGCGTGCACGGCGAGTTGCCACGCGTCGGAGCGGATGGGCAGCGCCCAGGTGACGGTGGTCCAAGGCTCCACGTCGCTCGCTGTCCCCCCGGTCCACGCGGTGCTGCCACCGGCAGTGATCGAGAGCGGGCGCAGGGGGTGCAGGCGAAAACCCAGCCCGGCGCGGCCGCTCTCCCCGAAGGCGCCCGCGTGCTCGTACTGCCCGGCGGCGACGAGGCCGAAGGCGGGGGACAACGACCACTCGGGTTGCGCCGCCGCGACGATCACCCCGAGTCCGGCGTAGTCGCGGTAGCCGAGGTGCAGGCCCCCGAGCAGCGACCCGCCGCGGAGCACCAGGCTCGCCCCGGCCTCGGCGTAGGCGACACCGTCGAGGCTGCCCCCCTCGAGTTCGGCGACCAACAGGACCGGCCGCGCCAGCGCGTGTGACAACAACACCCGGACCGGAAGCAGCAGCGACTCCCCGGCCCGGGCTACACCTATGTCGAGGGCCACGCCGGGCGTCGACCCGGTCGCGGTCTCTGCGGCGGTCCACACCGGGTCCACTGGGGCTGGTGGGGTGAGCGCGGTCGTGAAACTGAGCGCCCCCCCCACGCCGTCGAGCGCGGGGTTGAACGCGCCGAGGCCCTGGCCGTTGGAGAGGTGGGAGAAACGAACGCCCGCCGACACGCTGCTCCGCTCCCCCACCCGGACGAGCGCGCCGCCGCCCACGCCGAGCACGAACTCGTAGACGTCGGCCCCGGGGAGGAAGGGCTCGCCCGGGAAGAACGCGAGCCCGGCCGAACCGGCCACGTAGGGCTGGAGGCGCGAGCCGGGGAAGGGGTAAACCCGCGCGGCCAACTCGCCGCCACCGCCCGCCGCGCAGCCGCCCCCGGCGCAGCCCAGTCCCAGCACCTGCGCGCGCAGCGCCAGGGTGGGCGCCAGGCGGAACTCCCCGCCGAGAACGAGGCTCTGCAGGCCCAGGCCTGCCCGCTCGCCCGTGCCCCACTCCGCGCGGGCCTCGCTCTCGACGGAGAGCAACGGGAGCGGCGGGGGTACGTCGGGAAACACTGTCACCTTCTATGCCGGGTCGGCGGAACCACCTGGGCAGATCCGCCCGCGGGCGTCTCGCCGTTGCCGGGAGTGGCGCCGGGGGTGGACGCGCCACGCCCCGTCGTGATCAACCCCGCGCGCGGCCACAACTCCGAGGCTCGCGGTCGAGCCCGGCACTTGTGGCCACACCGCGGGGCCGTGGGCGACTGGGCGGGCGATTCGGCGGGCGACCGGGCGCGTGACAGGGCGCGCCCCCCGGGGAACCGCCACGGACGAAGGCACCTTATCCGCGAGTCGAGCCGGGGAGCGCCGCCAACGACCGTCGTGAGCAGCCCCATGCGCGGCCGCAGCCCGTCGTGATCAACCCCGTGCGCGGCCATAACGCCGAGGCTCGCGGTCGAGCCCGGCACTTGTGGCCAGGGTGCCATGCCGCCTGGTCCTTGCGCGTCGCCAACACGCGGGTGTAGCCTCGGCGGGTGAAATCCGACAATGCCCTTCGAACTCCTCTCCGCCTGTGCGCCCTGGCCCTCGGCGCGGTGGCTTGCAGCGACGCGGCCGTGTACGGCGTCGGCGCCGAGAACACCGCCCCGGAGGTCGCGATCGTCTCCCCATCGAGTGACGGGGCGGAGCTGTCCCCCTGCGAGGACCTCGCCATCTTGGGCACCTTCGGCGACGCGGAGGCCCAGGAGGATCCCGACAGTCTCGCCATCTACTGGGAGGTCGACGGGGCGCTCGCCGACGCGGCCGCCGTCTCGCGGGCCGCGAACGCCACCACCCTGAGCCTCGACGCCGTATCGACCACGCCGGGCGCACACGCCGCCCGCCTGACGGTGACCGACCGGGGCGGCCTCACCGCCAGCGCCGAGCGGCTGTTCACCGTGGCGGAGAACCAGTCTCCAGGCGTGGACTTCCTCTCGCCGGCCGCCGACGCGTCCTTCGACACCGCCGACACCGTGACCCTCGCGATCGACGTGGTCGACCCCGACGAGGCGAGCGTGACGGCCCTCACGCTGGCGTGGTGGATCGACGATCAGCCCGCTGTCGACGGCCCCGCACACCCCGACGAGACGGGCCGCGCCAGCTTCGACCTCGCCGCAGTCGCCCTGGGGGCCGGGGTCCACGGGGCCGCGGTGACGGTCACGGACCGGTGCGCCAGCGAGGCCTCCGCGTCGGTGAGCTTCGTCGTCGTCGAGGCTGACACCTGCGACCCCCTGCCCTGGTACCTCGACAGCGACGCCGACGGCTACGGCGATCCCACCGTGAGTGCCTCCGCCTGCGACGCCCCCGCCGGTCACGTGGCCAACCCGGACGACTGCGACGACACCGACAGCGGTGTGAACCCGGGTGCCACCGAGATCTGCAACGGCATCGACGACGACTGTGACGGCAGCGTGGACGTGGGCAGCGTGATCGCGGTCCCCGCGGACTACGCGACGATCCAGGGCGCGATCGCGGCCGCCTGCGACGGCGCCTCCATCGAGGTCGCGCCGGGCACCTACCCGGAGCTCCTGGACCTGCTCGGCAAGGAGCTCCACCTCATCGGCACCGGCGGCGCCGCCGTCACCACCGTGGACGGCTCCGGCTCGGGCCCCATCCTCGTCGCCAGCGGCGCCGACGACAGCACCCTCGAGGGCTTCACGCTGACCAACGGGTCCGGCAGCTACACCGGCGGCATCGACGCCACCAGTGTCACCAACCTCACGCTCAGCGACGTGACGGTGAGCGCCTGCTCGGGAACGGGATTGCCCTCGGGGGGCGCGCTGTACGTCCCGGCGGGGGCTTCGGTCTGGGTGCTGGATAGCAGCTTCACCGGCAACTCGGTCGACGGCGGCGGCTACTACCGGGGAGGCGCGATCTACAACGCGGGCACGCTCTCGCTGGACGCCGTCTCCATCACCGGCAACAGCTCGGGCGGCGGCGGCTACTGGATGGGCGCCGGGGTGTACTCCACGGGCACGCTCGACGTCACCGACAGCGACATTTCCAACAACACCGCCGGCGGCGGCGGCTACTGGATGGCCGGTGGCATCTACTCCGGCGGATCGCTCACCATCACCAACACCAGCCTGGACGACAACTCCGCGGGCGCAGGTGGATACTGGATGGCCGGCGCGATCTACTCCGAGGGGAGCCTGGTCCTCACCGACAGCGAGCTCCTCAGGAACACGGTGTCGAGCAGCTCATCGGCCGGCGGCGTGTACCTCGAGGTGGGCACGGCCGAGTCGGTCAACACTGACTGGGGCGGAGGGGCCGACGAGAACACCCCCGCGGACGTGGAGATCTACGGGGGCAGCAGCTACACGAACTTCGGGGCGGCCGCGTCCTTCGTCTGCACGGCGAGCACGGGGGTGTGCCTGTAGGCTCGCACCTACTTCCACCGCCGGTGCAACCACAACCACCCGTGCGGACGCGCCCGGATCTGCGCCTCGTAGAACTCGTTCATCGTCACCGTGCGTGCCTCGGCGTCGCCTTCCACCGGCAACGGCGCGATCACCAGCCGGTGTCTGCCCACCCCTTCGCGCCACTGCCACGCCCCGTACACCGGGCGTCCCGACTTGATCGACGCCACCGCCGCGCCCAGCGAGGTGCGCGCGGGGCGGCCGAAGAACGGCAAGGCCGGTCCCTTGTTGTGTCGCTGGTCCTGGATGAAGTACACGCTGCGTCCCGCCTCGAGCTGGGCGTAGGCGTCTTTCATGGTGCTGCCGGTCTCCAGGCGCACGACGCCGTGCGCGTCGCGCAGGCTAGCGAGGAGTTTCGCGACAAAGGGGTCCCGCGGGGTCCGTAGGAAGATCGCCAGCGGGAAGGCCTCCGCCCAGGCGAGCAGCGCCACGTCCCAGGCGCCACCGTGCCCAGCGATCACCACCGCGCCACGCACCGCCGCCGCACCCTCGACGGTGATCTCGAGTCGCTCGAACTGGAAGAGCTCGACGTACCCGAGCACCAGGTCGTGCATCATCCGTCGCAGTGTAGGGCCCGGGAGCACGCTGGGAAGCGCTGCGCGCAGGTTCTCGACCGCCTCGCGGCGCCGCAGGGGGACGACTGTCCACCACGTCCAGGCGAGCACCCAACCGAGCGCGCTCGCCAGCGACAACGGCAGCCCGCGCAGCATCGCGACGGCGAGTGCCTTCATACCAGTCCCCCCTCAATCCGCGCCAACCGCTCGATCAGGGCCTCCTCCCCGGAGACCAAGAGAGGCTCGACCAGCAACACCCACACCCCGGCATCGACGGGCAGGCGCGCCGCGTCTTTCTCGGTGGTCACCACCACGTGGTCGTCTTTCCACGCCTCGATGGCTTGCAGGTCGTGCCACGAGAAGGGGTGGTGGTCGGCAAACACCATCGTGCGCTCCACCCGCAGCCCGAGCGCCGCGAGTTGGCGGAAGAACCCCTCCGGCCGCGCGATCCCCGCCAGCGCCACCGCCGGGCGAGGAGGGATGGCGCCCAGTGACAGTCGTTCCCCGCGGTAGCGCCAGGCCACCGGGCGGTAGACGGCCTCCACGAAGATCGTGCCCTCGCGACAGGTGTCACGAACCCAGGACGGCACCGTCCCGTGGTTGCACCACACCACGTCGGCCAGCCGCAGCCAAGAACGCGGCACCCGGCGGCTACCCACCGGAATCGGCCCCCCACTGTCGGGCCAGCGGGCGTCGATCACCACCACCTCGAGGTCGCGCGCCACGGCGCGGTACTGCAAGCCGTCGTCGAGGACCGCCACCTTCGCCCCCGCCTTGGCCGCCACCTCGATGGCCGCCAGGCGGTCCGGGCACGACACCACCGCCTGCCCCCGGCGCGCGAGCATCGCCAGCTCGTCGCCGAGGTCGGTGGCCTCTCCCGCCGTGCGCGCGTCGGCCCCGCCGCGGCGGCCGTGGCCCCGGCTCACCACCACGCTACCCGCCAGTCGCGACGCGATCCACGCGGCCACCGGCGTCTTGCCCGGCCCCTGGGCGCTGAGCGCGCCCACCGAAACCACGGGCAGCGCCGCACGACGCAGCGGCTTCCGCCGGAGCGCCACCCCCAGCATCCAAAATGGCACGAGGGGCCACAACCACGGCCGGGTAGGCCGCTCGACGGGTACCGGCGCCGAGAAGGCGCCCGCCAGCGCGTCGACCACGGCCGCCACGCCCGGCGGCGGCGACGGCTGCCCCCGGGGTCGAGCCAGCGCCTCGGCGAGCGCGCCCGACAAGCGGCTCGAACCGGCGACGACGCAGTCCACGCCGTCCCAGGCCTCGTGGTTGCCCGTGACGTTCGGACCACGGAGGACCGTCGCCCCACCAGCGAGGATCTCCCCCGGGGCGTGCGCGTTGTCGCCCTCGACGAGGGTACCGCCCACGAAAGCAGCCCGGACCCGGCGGTACAAGCTCGACAGCTCCCCAATCGTGTCGAGGAGCACCACCTCCGCGCCCGGGGGGACGTCGGGCCCAAACTGCGTGCGCCGGGCCAGCCGGAACCCCCGGGCCGAGGCCGACTCCGCCAACATCCCCGCCACGGCCTCGAAACGGCGCGCGTCGCGGGGCGCGATCACGAGCAGCGGTCGCGACGGCAAGAACCACCAGGCGTCGAGCAAGGCCTGCTCCTCGCCCTCGTGGGTGCAGGCCGCCACCAGGGCCTCGCCTTCCCACGAGAACGCCGGCGCCCGGCGCGGCGGCACCCGCTTGAGGTCCTGCTCCGGGCGGACCACCGTCACGCTGAGGAACAGGTACTCGGTCAACCCCGGCACGCGGGCGAGCCGAGCCATGCCGGGGCCCTCCCGGGGCGACAACAACCACACCGGGATGCGGCGTGAGCGACACGCGAGCAGCAACGTCGGCCACACCTCGGCCTCCACCAGCACCAGCGCACGCGGGCGCACGAGGTCGATCCACGCGGTGACGGCGGGCCAGGTGTCGACCGGCAAGCAGCTCGTCCACGCGGCGCCGGTGTCCTGGGGCCGCGCGACGTTGCTGGTGCAGGTCCGCACCACCGGCAGCGGCAGGCTCGGCGCCAGCGCCTCGACGATCCGCCCCTCTCCCAGCGACGCCGCGTGCATCCACAGCGCCCCCGGCTCCACCTCCGGCACCACCCAGCCCAGCCGCTCGCGGGCTTGCGCCCGCAGGCGGGGGTGCAGGTACACCAGGACCACGACCAGGGGGTGAAGCAGCACGCCGATCACGACGTATACCCAGGCGAGGATCAAGGCGGGGCCCAGCCGAAGCGGCTCATGTTTACCCGGTCGCCCACGAAGTCCACGCCCTCGCGCTCGAGCAACCCTCGCTGGATCACCGCGCGCACGGCGTCGCCCTTCGTCGCCAGCGTGCCGGCGCTGTGGACCACCCGCTGCCAGGGCACGTCGGTGTCGGCGGGCAAGCCCGCCATCGCGTAGCCCACCTGCCGCGCCGCCCCCGGCGAGCCCAGCGCGCTCGCGACGTGGCCGTAGCCCATCACCCGGCCCGGGGGGATGCTCCGCACGAGGTCGTAGACGGCGAGGCGGAAGGGCGACACGGCGGGGCGGCGTAACCGGCGGGGCCTCGACCGCGGTGAAGCATCGGGCCATGACCCGTCCCGGCGAGGCGCGCTACCGCACGCCGTAGAGGAAGGCGGCGGCCGCCAGGTCGTCGGCCGACGGAGACTTCCACTCCCGCTCGCCGATGCTCTCCCACATCAGCGCGTCGGCGTACGTCGCGTCGATGTCCCCGAGGCCCAGAGCGTGGCCAAACTCGTGCGCGAACACTGTCTGCAGCGACATATTCCCCGCACCGGATGATGTCACCGTGCAGGTGTCGTACGTGATGCTCCCAGTGGTGTTCAGGGAGTAGAAGATAATGTCACACTCGTCGTGGAAGCAGTCATTGCCATCAGCGGGGGCGTTGCAGCCAATGGCTGCGGCGGCCATTGGGAACTTCTTGTTGTAGGTTGAGCTGTAGTAGACATTCTGAACTCCATCCCCCAACTTCACCCCGTATGCAAATCCCCCCGAGGAGTGGGTGGCCCGGTCGTGCGCGGGCCCGCCGGTGACGGGGTACCACCGCGCAACGCCGGCCTGCATCGCTCGCAGGGCGTCGGCCGCCCTCGCCGTCGCATCCTCGTACTCGTCGCCACAGTGATAGGTGGCGCCCTGAGTACCGAAGGTGTAATCAAGCACAACGAATTCCTTGGAGATCGGGGTTGTGTCGCAGGGAGCCTGCGCGCCGTACATGTCGATGATTGGGTACCCGGCGGGAAGCGCTCCCGCCTGCAACGCACACGACGAGGCGCCACAGTCGGTGACGTCGGTTCCATCTTTGGTCGACGAGCCCCAATTCCCACATGCCACAGGCCACAGGAAAAACATGTGACACGCCTCCCTCGTTCGTCGTGCCGCCGAGCGGCATTCGTCGAAAGTTATAGTTACACCCTAGTAGTGTGAACACCACTGCAAGAACGCCGGCGGTGCCTCCGCCATGAACGGAGCCGACGGCCGACCCTCGAGGTCACGGTCATAGGCGGGGTCGCAGTGTTCGCGCCACACGCGTCCGAGGAGCTGGGAGCTGGGGACGGTCCCGCCGGCCCCAACCGACCTCCACTTGAGGACAACCCACCGCGGCGACTGACCGGGTTCCTCGCTAAGTTTCTGGAGGAGCAGGACGTAGCGCGATCCGATCTCTCCGGGGGGCATACCAGCGACACGGATCGACCGCCCCTCGAGTTCGCCACCGGGCACCACAACCGTCACCGTTCCCACCTCCGCGCCCTTCATCAACGACTCGACTTCAATCGTCATTTCCGTGTCGATGTCGAACAAAGGGTCGTCACTTTGCACGAATTGGCGACCCACAACCTTGCCCACGAGCGCAAGCTCCACGAGTTCACACAGACGGGCCTCGGAAACCGCCATGTCGATCGCGCGGGCAGGGGCGGGAACGACAGCCAGGAGCACGGCGAGCGCGCAGAGCGCCGCGAACGTCGATCGCCCCCGACCGGCCGCGCGACCGACCGCGACCACTACCGCTCCTTGGGATCGACGAGCACCGTCGCGGCGCAAAGCTCCACCCGGGTACCGGTCGTGTTCGCCACCTCCACCCCGAACTGGACCCAGGGCTTCGGGCTGCCGAGGGCGGTGATGTCGACGTAG